>JBKJOI010000188.1:0-2837 GCA_046595695.1 Haliangiales bacterium
CCCGCCGGGCCGCCCCGGCTCGAGGCGCGCCCCGCCGGCTTCGCGCCCAGCGCGCCGCTCGCCGCCGAGTCCTCGCCCGAGGCGGCCAGCCGGGAGCTCGTGCTGCTGTTGCGCGCACCGAACGTAGTGCAGGGCCGCGTGCTCGGGCCCGACGGGCAGCCGGTCGCGGGCGCGCGGGTGACCGCGCGCCGGCGCGACTCGCGTCTCGAGTCGCCCTCGGTGACGAGCGACGCCGACGGCACGTTCGTGTTCGCCGAGCTCGATCCCGGTCCGCACGATCTCGGTGCCGACGCCGACGGCTTCGGCTCGGCCTACCGCAACCAGGTGGGCGCGCCGCTGTCGGGCATCGAGCTGCGCCTGCAGGCGGTCGGCGGGCTCGCCGGCGTGGTCTCGGGCGCCGCCGGGCCGGTGCGCGACTTCCAGGTGCGCTGGAGCTCGGTCCTGCTCGGGGAGGACACGCCCGGCCGCGACGGCTCGACGCGCTTCCTCGCCGCCGACGGCGCGTTCCGGCTCGAGGGCCTGTCGCCGGGCAGCTACGAGCTGGTCGTGTCGGCGCCCGGCCACGCTCCGGCCCGGCGCCGCGTCAGCGTGACGCCCGCGGTGTTTGCCGACGCGAGCGTGACGCTCGAGAGCGGCGCGACCATCGCTGGCCGCGTCGTCTCCACCGATGGCTCGCCGGTACAGGGCGCGCGCGTCGAGGCGATGACCGGCCACGAGGGCGACGCCATCCTGACCGATGCCGACGGGCGCTTCGTGCTCGCCGATGTCGCGCCCGGCCGCCGCACCCTCTCGGTCGATCACCCCGCGCACGTCGGCCGCAGCGAGAGCGGCCTCGAGCTGCGCGCGGGCGAGCGCCGCACCGTGGACGTAAAGCTGACCCCGCTCGCGCCCGGCGAAGCCACCACCCCGGGCGCCCGCCCGATCGAGTTCGCCGGCATCGGCGCGGTGTTGACGCAGCGTGCCGACGGCGTGGTCCTGCGCGACCTGGTCACGGGCGGGCCCGCCGAGCGCGCCGGTCTGGTCCGTGGCGATCTCGTGGTCTCGGTCGACGGCCAGCCCGTGGTCGGACGCAGCATTGGCGATATTACCGAGGACATCCGAGGAGTTGCCGGTACGGCGGTACGGCTCGAGACGCTCCGTGACGGGCGCTCCTCGTTCTTCGACGTGGTGCGGGGCACCGTCCGTTTCGGCGGATAGCCCCACGATCTGTAACTCTCGGCGTGCTTTCGCCACTTCAGTCTGTGAGGGTCGCCATCGCTGTTCTGGACCACGACGCGCCGCGTGCAGCCGTCGCACCTGCGGTGGCCACCACGTCCATGGACGGAGCCCTCGTCATCAAGGCAGCCGCCGGCGATGCGCTCGCGTTCCGCCGGCTGTACGAGCGGCACGCGCCGCGGTTGTTCCGCTTCCTGTGTGATCTCATGCGCAACGCCTCGGCCGCCGAGGAGGCGCTGCAGGAGACGTTCGTGCGTGCGCACGCCCGCCTCGGCTCGTTGCGCGAGCCGGAGAAGCTCCGCGCCTGGCTTTACGGCATCGCCCGCCTGGTGGTCATGGAGCAGCGGCGCGCGCGCCGCGAGTCGTCCCTGGACGACGACGATTCGCCGATCACCGAGCCGGCCAGCCGCGTGGCCACGCCCGAGCAGGCGCTGCTCGGGCGCGAGATCGGGCAGGTGCTCAGCGTGGCGCTCGAGCAGCTCAAGCCAGGACGGCGCGCCGCGCTGCTCCTGCAAGCGGACCACGAGCTACCCTACGACGAGATCGCCGAAGTCATGGGCTGGTCGCTGGCCAAGGTAAAGGTCGAGATCCATCGAGCACGCGCGCAGCTGCGGGTGTCGATGTCGAAGCATCTGGGAGGCAGGTCATGAGCAGTCAAATGAACGGGCGCGATTGCCCTGATGAGCGGCTGATCGAGCTGGTGCACGGAGCACTGGGCGAGGACGAGGCCAGCGAGCTCGAGGCGCACGCGGCGAGCTGCGCGAGCTGCGGCGAGGAGCTGCGCCTGCTCAGCGCGGAGAGCGCGCTGTTCGCGGTGCGCGCCGAGGAGACGACGCGGCTGCCGGCGGGAACCTTCGCCAAGATCGCAGCGCAGATCGCCGCGCAGGCGGACGTCGCCGCGCGTGCCCGGCGCTCGCACGTGCGCAAGCGCGTGGCCTTCGGCGCCGCCGGCCTGTTCGCGGCCGCGGCCGCGGCGGCGGTGGTGGTGCTCGCCGGCGGCGGACGCTCGCGCACCACCATCGTGTCGACGATGATCCGTGACGCCGGCGTGACCGCGCCGGCGGCCGCGTCGGCCGACGGTGGCGGCCCGGCGCCGGTACCCGGGCCCAGCGCCCACGACTCGCCGCGCGCGGTGCTGGCGCTCGACTCGGCCGACCGCGAGCTCGACCTCGCCATCGCGCAGCTGCAGCAGGACTACCAGCGTCGCCGCACCAAGCTGCCGCCTGCGCGCGCGCGCCGCTACGATCAGGAGTTCGGCGCCGCGCTGACCGCCGTGGACAGCGCGCGCGAGAAGGCTGGCGCCGATGTGTCGGCCCGCCACCAGGTGATGCGCGCCCGCGCCCGCTACCTCCGGTCCATGCAGACGGTGGTCTTGCGCGAGGGCAGGTCATGAACATGAAGGGACCCGTCATGAACAGGAAGTGGTTGATCGGGGCGCTCGTGCCCGCGCTGCTGCTGGCGCTGTCGGCGCCCGCGCTCGCGCAGAACGGCGCCGCCGAGCGCGAGCGGCTCGAGGAAGAGCGCCAGCAGCTGCAGGAGGATCGCGAGCGCGTCGCCGAGGGGAAGCGGCAGCTGCTGGCGCTCTTCCTCGAGCCGCTCGCGCTCGGCGGCGCCGTTCTGCG
>JBKJOI010000609.1:0-5545 GCA_046595695.1 Haliangiales bacterium
GGCGCGCCGAGCTCCACCTGGCGCTGCCGCTCTGCCAGGAAGCGCTCGCCCTGGCCGAGTCGCAGCTCGGCCCCGAGCATCCCGGCCTGGCGCGCTACCACGACACCCTCGGCTGGATCCTGACCCGGCAGGGCAAGTACGCCGACGGCGAGCAGCGCTACCGACGCGCGCTCGCCATGGTCGAGGCCGCCTACGGCGAAGGCAGCGACGCGGCGTCGACGATCTACACCAACCTGGGCAACAACCTGCGCCAGCAGAAGCGCTTCCCCGAATCGCTCGTCGCGCTCGACAAGGTCATCGGGATCGAGAGCCGGCTCGGGCGCGAGCAGAGCGCGGTCGTGGCCGGCGCGCTGTCCAACTACGGCCAGACGCTCGTCGAGATGGACCGCTACGACGACGCGATGGTCTACCTCGAGCGCGCCCTCGCCACTTACAAGCGCCTGCCCGGCCGGCTGAACCCGTCGGTGTCGTGGACGCTGTCGACGATGGCGGTGGTCGACTTCAACCGGGATCGCTTCGATCAGGCGTTCTCGCGCTGGGGCGAGGCCGCGCTCGCGATCGAGGCCGCGCTCGGACCCGACAGCCCGCAGATCATCTGGCCGCTGTCGCGCCTGGGCCAGGGCCTGCTCGAGAAGCGCCAGTTCGCCCGGGCCGTACCGGTCTTCGAGCGTGCCCTCGCGCTGGCGGAGCGCTCGCCACCCGACTACCGCTTCCACGCCCAGCTCGAGAGCGGCCTGGCCGAGACGCTCCTGCGCGGCGGCGGCGACCATACCCGCGCGGGCAGCCTCCTCGATCAGTCGTGCGCGCGCATGATCGCCGGCGGTTCCTCCTGCAGCGCCCTCGAAGACTACGATCTCGTCCTCGCCCTCTTCCGCAAGACACGCTGAACGAACGACGCCTGGCGCACCCGCCCTGCCTGCCTTATGACCCGGGGACAGGATCTACCCCTACAACCGTCCGGAATGCCTGCGCATCTGGGAGTAAACGCGTATTTACCGTTTACCGAGGAGAGGAGGCCCGAATGATCGTCGTCACGGGAGCCACGGGAAAGCTCGGCCGTCATGTCGTGGAGCTGCTGCTCGAGAGGCTACCGGCCACCGAGATCGCCGTGGCGGTGCGTAACCCGAAGAAAGCGTCCGACCTGGCCGCCCGCGGCGTGCAGGTCCGGTTCGCCGACTACAACCGGCCCGAGACGCTGGCGGGCGCGTTCCTGCACGCCGATAAGCTGCTCCTGATCTCCGGCAACGAGGTCGGGCAGCGCGCGCACCAGCACGCCAACGCGGTCGCCGCGGCGCGCCA
This sequence comes from Haliangiales bacterium, assembly GCA_046595695.1. Classification (GTDB taxonomy): domain Bacteria; phylum Myxococcota_A; class Polyangia; order Haliangiales; family SHYZ01; genus JBKJOI01. The sequence continues at coordinate 1,300 of JBKJOI010000609.1, forward strand.
CGCGGGCGTGTGCCTGCTCGCGTACACGAGCATCCTGCGCGCCGACCGCTCGGAGCTCGCGATCGCCGAGGAGCACGTGCTGACCGAGCAGGCCATCCGGCACTCGAGCGTGCCGTTCGTGTTCCTGCGCAACGGATGGTACTTCGAGAGCTACACCGAGAACCTGGGCCTCGCGCTCGAGCACAGCGTGATCTTCGGCAGCGCTGGCGACGGCCGCATCGCCGCCGCCACCCGCCGCGACTACGCCGAGGCCGCGGCCACCGTGCTCACCGGTGCGGGTCACCAGAACAAGATCTACGAGCTCGCCGGGGACGCCGCATTCACCATGACCGAGCTCGCCGCCGAGGTCTCGCGCCAGGCGGGCCGGCCGGTTGCGTACAGGGATCTGCCCGCAGATCCGTACCGCGACCTGCTGCTCGGCTTCGGCCTGCCGCCGCAGGTGGTGGCCATGCTCATCGACGCCGACCTGGGCGTCGCGCGCGGCGAGCTCGACAGCACGAGCCACGAGCTGAGCCGACTCATCCAGCGCCCGACCACGCCGCTCTCGGAGGCCGTCCGCGCCACCCTGGCGATGCTCGCGGCCAGCCGAGAAGCGGACGCGAGCGCCGCGGCGCCGCGCGCGCAGCCACCCGCGCCGGCGTAGCGAGCGCAGCGCGCGCCACCGTAGCCACGAAAAGCGAGAGTCTCGGCTTCGCTTCGCGACCGCTACTTCCCGGGCTTGCCCGGCTTGCCCGCGGCACCCGCGGCACCCGCGCCGCCCTTGCCCGGCTTACCCGCGGCGCCCTTGCCCGGCTTACCCGCGGCGCCCTTGCCCTCGCCGGTCGGGAAGCCGCGCTTGATGAGCAGCGCCCTGACTTCCGGATCGCGGCCGCGGAACTGCCGGTACGCCTCGGTCCGATCGGTCGAGTTCCCCGGCGCCAAGATGTACTTTCGCATCTTGTCCGCGGTCGTCTTGTCGAAGATATCGCCCGCCTCCGCGAACGCCTCCTGCGTGTCCGCGTCCATGACCTCTGACCACAGGTAGCTGTAGTAGCCCGCCGAGTAGCCATCGCTCGTGAACAGGTGTGTGAACTGCGGCATGCGGTGGCGCATGACCACCTGCTTCGGCGCGCCGATGCGCGTCATGGTGTCGCGCTCGAACGCATCCGGGTCCACCACGCCGTCGGGCATGGTGTGCAGCTCCATGTCGATGATCGCCGACGACAGGTACTCCACCGTCGCATAGCCCTGGTTGAACTTGCTCGATGCGTTCACCTTGTCGACGAGCGCCTGGGGCATGGCCTTGCCGGTCTCGTAGTGCTTGGCGAAGCGATCGAGGATGGGCCGGCTCAGCACCCACTGCTCGTGCACCTGCGACGGGTACTCGACGAAGTCGCGCGGCGTCGAGGCCAGCCCCGGGTAGTTCACCTCGGACAGCAGCGCGTGCAGGGCGTGGCCGAACTCGTGGAACAGCGTCTCGGCGTCGTCGAGCGAGATGAGCACCGGCGCGCCGGGCGCGCCGCGCACGAAGTTGTTGTTGTTCGAGGTGATCGCCGTGGTGACCGTACCGGTGAAGGTCTCGTGACCCTGGTAGCCCTGCGCCCACGCGCCCGAGCGCTTGCCCGAGCGCGCGAAGTAGTCGCCATAGAACAGGCCCACGTAGGTGCCGCTCGCCTTGTCGGTGACCTCCCAGACACGCACGTCGGCGTGGAACACCGGCACCTTGCCGGTGATCTCGGTGAAGGAGAGGCCGTACAGCTGCTCGGCCATGAAGAACGAGGCCGCGATCATGTTGTTCAGCTCGAAGTAGGGCTTGAGCTCGGCCGCGTCGAGGTTGTACTTCGCCTTGCGCACCTTCTCGGCGTAGAAGCGGTAGTCCCACGGCTCGATGGTGATCTTGGCCTTCTCCTTCTTGGCCACCTTCTGCATGTCGGCGACCTCCTCGCCGACGCGCGCCACCGCCGCGGGCCACACGCGCAGCATGAGCGCCTTGGCCTTCTCGGGATCGACCGCCATGGTGTTGGCCATGCGCCAGTGCGCGTGCGAGGGATAGCCGAGCAGCGCCGCGCGCTCGGCGCGCAGCTTGACGATGCGCGCGATCGTCGCGTTGGTGTCGTTGTCGCCGCCGTTGTCACCTCGGTTCTTGAACGCCTTCCAGACCTTCTCGCGCAGATCGCGGCGCGTCGACGAGGACAGGAACGGGTCCACGCTCGAGCGCGTGTTCACGATCGCCCACTTGCCCTCGAGCTTGCGCTCGTCGGCCGCGGCCTTGTAGCTGGCGCGCAGCGAGTCAGGCAGGCCGGCCAGGTCGGCCTCGCTGTCGAGCACGATCCAGGTGTCCTCGTCGGCCAGGACCTTGTTGCCGAAGTCGGTGAACAGCACCGCCAGCTCCTGGTTGATCTTGCCGAGTTGCTCCTTCTGCGGCGGCGTGAGCCGGGCGCCCTGGCGCACGAAGCGGTCGTAGGTCAGCACGACCAGGCGCTTCTGCTCGTCGGTGAGCCCGGCGGTGTCGCGCGCCGCGTGCACGGCGGTGAGGCGCGCGAACAGCTTGTCGTTGAAGGTGATCTTGTCGAACGCCTCGGCCAGCCTGGGGCTCCACTCGCGATCGATCGCCTGGACGTCGGGGCCGTTCAGGCTGCTGGTCTGCACCGCGAACAGCGTCTGCGCGCGGTCCAGGTGCCGGCCGGCGTCCTCGAGCGGGACGAACGTGTTCGCGAAGGTGGGCGGCGCCGGATCCTGCGCGATGACCTCGATCTCGGCGTACATGAGCTCGATGCCGACGGTGAACGCGGCGGGGAAGGCGGCGATCTTGACCTTGTCCCAAGGCGGCACGCCGCCGTGCGGGCCAGTCCACGGCGCGAGCAGCGGATCGCGCGCGGCGGCCGCCTTCAGGCGCGTCACCTCGGCCAGCGCGGCATCGCGCGGCGAGGCCGGGGCCACCGGCTCACCGACCACCGGCTCGATCGCCGGCCCGGGCTCGCGGGCCGATTCGGACTTGGGGGTGCTGGCGCAGCCGGCCAGCATGGTCATCAGGCTCAACCCGGCGATTAGCTTTCTCGTCATGATTCCCTCTCGAGCGAACTGTAAGTTTGGGGGGCACTCTAGCGCGGCCCGCCGCTCGTGGGCGCGGCATCAGCCGTCGAGGCGCGCGAGGCGTCTCACTCCCGCCGCGTCGGCGACGATGAGCAGGTCGCAGCGCCCCACGAACAGCCCGGTCTTGACCACGCCGGGGATCGCGTGCAGCTCGCGGTCGAGCTCGTCCAGCGCCGCACGCGCCGCGGCACGCGCCGCATCGTCGGCGCTCGCATCGTCAGCGCTATTGCTCATGCCGCCGCCATACCACGAAAAACTCTCGCGCCGAGAACGCGCCGCGTCAGGGCTTTGTTCGATTCCCGCAGAACTATGCAATGCCTCGCCATTTCACACTCCCGACACAGCATTCGCTGAATTCACCCAATGGCTACCTACATTAGCGCCATTGCAATCCTCTTGACGCGTGCAGCGCACCCAGCGAAGGATAGTTCGGCCACAAAACAAAGCGAGAGAGCGCCGCAACCTGCCAATGCGAATGCGGCGCATTCCACCCCGAGCTTGCACCGAGGCAGGGCATCACGCAGCGCGCCGCCCCGGCGTGGCAGGCGTCGCCCATCTGATCACTCAGGAGGCAAGAATGACGTCATTCGTTCGAGGTCGTGTAGGTTGGGCTCTGGCTGCCGTGACCAGCGGCCTGCTGCTGGGCGCGTGTGTCGGTGCGGAGGATGCGGAAGGTGAGCACCGGGCGGCCGCGCCGTTCGAGGCGTCCGTCGACGTCTCGCGCCCCGCGGCCGATAGCGTCCGGCCGCTCCAGTTCGCCGACCGTGGCCCCGAGGTGAGCCAGCTCTACGACTACCTGCGCCGCTTCGGCTACTTCCCCAACCCGGATCTCCAGGAGTACGCGGGCTGGCGTCCGGTCGTGAGCGGCGCGCCCGCCGACCCGGAGCTCTTCGACGAGGATATCGAGCAGGCGCTCTTCTTGTTCCAGCTCGCCCAGGGCCTCGATGCCAGCGGCACCCTCGACGTCGCGACCGCGGCGCTCATGAAGCAGCCCCGCTGCGGCTTCCCCGACTACTACAGCCCCTCGGGGCTCGGACCCCAGCCGGGCGGCGTCTCCAACTTTGTCACCACTGGCTACAAGTGGACCAAGACCAACTTGACCTACTCGTTCCTGAACTATACGGGTGACCTGCCGAGCGGCAACATCCGCTCCGACATCCGCGGGGCCTTCAAC
>JBKJOI010000624.1:0-2555 GCA_046595695.1 Haliangiales bacterium
GTCCGCGGGCACGCTCGGACTCTCGAAGTCGTGGGGCAGCCGGCTCCACCCACGCGCCCTGCAGATGCTCGCGCGTGAGCTGCAACGCCAGCGCATCGCCACCTGAGGCTCGGCACGCGCGACGCCGCGCTCAGCCGGGGAAGAGGCGCTCGGCGATCTGCACCGCGTTGAGCGCCGCGCCCTTCCGCAGGTTGTCGCTCACGATCCACAGGTTCAGCGCGCCCGGGACCGCGAGGTCGTCGCGCACGCGCCCCACGTAGACGGGATCGGTGCCCGTCGCGTGCGCGGGCTGCGGGTGATTGCCCGGCGCGTAGGGCTCCTCGAAGAGCGAGACGCCCTCGGCTCCGCGCAGCAGATCCTTCGCCTCGACCGCCGTCATCGGGCGGTGAAACTGCACGTGCACCGACTCGGAGTGGCTGCTCACGACCGGCACGCGCACCGTCGTGGGGGACACGCCGATCGTGTCGTCGCCCATGATCTTGCGCGTCTCGTTCACCATCTTCCACTCCTCCTCGGAGTAGTCCTGCGCGCCGGCCTTCCAGTCGCTGAGCAGGTTGAACGCGATCTGACCGGGAAAGACGGCGTGCTCGACCTTGGTGCCGCCGAGCAGCGCCTGCGCCTGCGCGAGGAGATCCTGCACCGCCTCGTGCCCCTTGCCGCTCGTCGCCTGGTACGTCGAGACGATGATGTGCTTGATGCGCGCGGCGTCGTGCAGCGGCTTCAGCGCGACCACCATCTGGATCGTCGAGCAGTTCGGATTGGCGATGATCCCCTTCGGCCTGCGCGCGGCGGCATCCATGTTGACCTCGGGCACGACGAGCGGCACCTCGGGATCCATGCGCCAGGCGCTCGAGTTGTCGATGACGATGGCCCCGGCCTGCGCGGCGATGGGCCCGAACTCGCGCGAGACCGACGCGCCTGCGCTGAACAGCGCGACGTCGACGCCCTCGAAGGACTCCGGCGTGAGGGCCTCGACCGTGAGCTCGCCACCGGCGAACGGGAGCTTCGTGCCGGCGCTGCGGGGGCTCGCGAGGAGCACGAGCTTCTTGACGGGAAACTTCCGGGACTCGAGCGTCCTCAGCATCTCTCGCCCCACGGCGCCTGTGGCGCCCACGACCGCAACGACGAATGCCATGTCCATCCTCACTTCCTGCGGGCGCTCAGCCAGTCGGCCATGCGCGTCCTGAGACGCGGACGCTAACGCCAGCGTCAGCCGTGAGCAAGGCGACGCCGGGGCGAAAGGCGCGGGCCCCTTGCGGCTCGCGTGCCACGCGGCGTCGGTGGGCGTACGCTTCATGCCATGGGAACGGGTGCGCGAACGCGAGCCGCGCGGGCGGCCATCGCGCTGACGCTCGGCGGAGCCTGCGCCTGCGGACACGCGGCGTCGCCCACCGACAGCATCGCGCGGGGTCACCTGCGCGGCGATGGCGCCGTGGCGAGCCTCGACCCGACGGTGGCCGGCGCGCGGGTCGTCCCCGAGGCGCTCGAGGCCGATCGCTCGCTGGGGCTCGAGCCGGGCGGCGGCGTGCGCGGCATGGCCGCGGGCGTGCGCGTCGTGAGCCTCGCCGGCGGGGCGATGGTCGCGGCAGAGGGCCGCCTTCCGCAGCGCCCGAGCTTCACCGTGCCGCTGCCCGACCGGCTCGGCGGCGGCTTTCTCTTCGTGCTCGGCCCGACGGTGTGGCGCGCCCCGGTCTGGCTCGGCGCAGCCACGCCTATCTTCACGTCACCCGCGGTAATCGCACGCGTCGTCGTCGGCCTCGACCGCGTGTACCTGCGCGCACCGAACGGCAGCCATCAGGCCATCGACCCGCGCACCGGAGCGCGCCTCGATCTCGGCCCGTGGCCGGGCTCGTCGTTCGTGGGCAGCTACGCCGCGGCCGACGGCTGGCGCGCCGTCGCGGTGAACGATCTGCGCGGCCTCGTCGCAACGTTCGACGCGGGTGCGACGTGGAAAACGCTCGGCGTTCCGATGGACGCCCGGGAGGTGGTCGTCGCAGGCGAGCTTTTCCTCGTGAGCGGCCACGACGCCGCGCGCGCCCCTGTCTGGTACGAGGTGCGCGCCGACGGACAGTTCGGCCGCACCACCGCCGACGCGGCGTCGCTGGCGCTCACCGGCGACCGGCCCACCGCGAGCGCGCTCGATGCGGCGAGCGCGTTCGGGCGGAGGCCTCTCCTTGCCGCCATCGAGGACGGTCATCCCCTCCCCGACGGCACCGCCATCGTCGCGCGCGACGGCGCGCTCGGCCGCGTGCGCCTCCAGGACGGCGCGCTCGTCGACATGGCCCGGGAGGCCTTTCCCCTGAAGCCGTCGCGGTGCCACGCGATCGTGCTCGGGCGCGGGGCGAAGGCCGACGCGCGCGGCGGCTCGGGCTTCGGCTTCGCGTGCGGCGAGCCTCGCGGCAAGACGGTGATCTACGCCTACGACGCCGAACGCGGCGCGCTCGTCGAGGACCGCCGCTTCGACATGCCGCGCGCCGTGCTGCCCGCGGGCAGCGGGGCTGTGGCCGTGCGCGGCTCGTGCGCGCCAGCGGGCCTCGCCGATGGGCACGGCGCAG
>JBKJOI010000694.1:0-19939 GCA_046595695.1 Haliangiales bacterium
GTCCGTCGTCCACGCCGACCAGGGCCGCGAGCACCTCGGACGCCGCACCGCCGGCGCGCAGGCGCTCGAGCCCGCGCGCCCCGTAGCTTGGATCGACGAAGGCCTGCGTCGCAACCGCGCCGACGCCCGCTTCGGCCCAAGGCACCATGGGCCCGACCGAGAACCAGTGTGACTGCACCGCGACGCCGAGCTGCCCGGTCGTGGCGTCCCGGGCGACGATGGAATACGTCATGGGCGGAGCATACAGCGCGGGCCGCGCGTTCCTACGCCGCGCCGCCGTGGCGGCCGCGCCGCGCAGGCCTGCGCACGACATCACCAGCGCTGCCCAGCCCAGGGCGCGATTCTCACCACCCCGACCAGCCACGCCAGCCTCGCCGGGTATACGCGCCGACGCGATCTGCCTTCTTGTACCGACCCGTGCGTACATGTCGGTCGCAAGACTCAGCGCGCGCGCAGAGTTGACTCGGTTGATCCGGGTGCGTTGCGGCCTGTAAAATGGGCCCGTGGTTGGCGTGCGTCCAGGCTGGAGGCGGGTGACCAGCGGCTTGTGTGCCGCGGCCGTGCCGTGTCTGGCGATCGTCATGGCAGCCGGGTGCGGACGCCTCGGCTACGAGGCGTCCGGGTTCGAGGCCGAGGACATCGATGACGGCGGGCCCGATGACGCGGACCCTGCGTTGTCCTCGGACGCCGACCCGACGATGCCGTCGATCGATGCCGGCGTCACCGACGAGCGGCCGGTGAGCGCGGTCGAGGGCGACGAGCGGCGCCCGACGCTGGCGTGGACCGGCGCGGCCTTCCTGCTGGTCTGGGACGACGATCGCCACGGCGACACCGAGCTGTACCTCGCCCGCCTCGACGCCGACGGGGCCAAGGCGACCGATGAGGTGCGGCTCACCAATGCTACGACCTTCTCCGGCTTTCCCGCGGCGGCCTGGAGCGGCAGCGAGCTAGGCGTGGTCTGGGAGGACGATCGCGACGGCCCCAGCCAGATCTTCTTCGCGCGCTTCGATGAGAGCGGCGCTCCGCTGGACGGACCGGTGAAGCTCAGCAACTCGAACGGCAACGCCTACGACTCGGCGTTGGTGTGGAACGGCAGCGAGTACGCCGCCGCGTGGGACGACGGCGGCAACAACCAGAGCGAGGTCTGGTTCACGCGCGTCGACGCCGCGGGCGTGCCCATCGGTGGCCCGCTGCAGCGGACCAGCGCCGCGGGGCTGTCGATGCGCACGTCGATCGCGTGGTCGGGCCTCGACTACGGCCTCGCCTGGGAGGACGAGCGCGCCGGCGGCGTGCTGAGGATGTTCTTCACCCGCTGCGATGCAAACGGCACCGCCACGGGCGGCGAGATCGAGGAGACCTCGAGTGCCGCCGCAGCGCGCGGCGCCTCGCTGGTGTGGAACGGCTCCAGCTACGGCCTCGCGTGGCAGGACGCCCGCGGCGGCAACGACGCGATCTATTTCTCGCTCCTCGATGCGCTCGGCAACAAGGCGGCCGCCGACGTACAGGTGTCGGCGGGCTCGGCCGAGGCCCGGCAGGCGAGCCTGGTCTGGGCCGACGATCACTGGGCGGTCGCGTACGTGCAGGACGACGACGTCCAGCTCGCGGCGCTCGAGCCGATCGGCACGCCGCGCGGCGCGCCCCAGCGCATCGGTGGCGGTGAGACCGGCCGCGCCGAGATGCCCGCCCTGGTGTGGACCGGCGCGAGCTACGGGCTCGCCTGGGCGGACAGCCGTTCGGGCGACTGGAACGTATACTTCCGCCAGGTGGCCGCTCCATGAGCGCGCACCAGCCGCGCGCACGCGGCACGTTCATGGCGACCGCCGTGTTCGCCGTCGCCGCGGCGTTCGCCACGCTCGCCACGCTCGCCGCGCTGCCTCCGCGTGCCCACGCCCAGGAGCCTGCACCCGACGATCCACACGCTGGCGACGCGGCGCGCGATGCGCTGCCCGGCCTGGTGCGGCTCGGCCTGCCCGTTCCGCTCGCGCCCGGGTTCGCGCTGACCGCCGCCGGCTCCTACGGCTACACCGAGAGCGTCCTCGGCGACGACGACACGCACCACCGCGGCGGGATCACCCTCGCGGTCTCGTACCGGCCGCGGCCGTCGCTGGCCGTGGCGCTGCGCATCGACGGACGCCACGACGCGCACTCGGGCAGCCTGGACGGTGCCGACGACGGCTGGATCGGTGACAGCCGCCTCGAGCTGCGCTACGTCATGCCGCGGCTCACGCCGCGCCTGGGCCTGGGCGGCGCGGTCACCCTGTGGTTCCCCGGCGAGCGGCCGCTCGTGCCCGAGCCCGACGCGATCTCGCTCGACCTCGAGGGCTGGGCGGCGTGGCGGCTGTCGCGGCGCGTGCAGCTCGTCGGCGGCGCCGGGCTGCGCCTGGATCGCAGCGCCGCCTCGGTGAGCAACGCCGCGCGGCTCAGCCGCGCCGACCGGCTCGCGCTCGGCGTCGGTGACGAGCCGGCGGTGCTCCTGGGCGTGGGCGGCTTCTGGACGCGCGGCACGCTGGTGGTCTTCGGCGAGTGGACCTGGGATCTGCTGGTCGGCGCGGACGCGCTGCCGGCGCGCGAGTCACCCATGCGCCTCGACGCGGGCGTGCGCTTCCGCGTCGCCGGCGGGGCCACCCTGCAGGTGTCGGCCGAGGTCGGGCTGTCGCAGCGTCCCGAGCTCATGGCGGGCGTCCCACTCGCGCCGTTCGAGCCGCGCGTGACCCTGCTCGCGGGCATGAGCTGGTCGTTCGGCGCCCGCGGCCGCGCGGCTGTCGCGCGCGGAGACGCCGAGGTCGCTGACGTGGCCCGGCCGCCCGCGCCGCAGGTCGTGCGAGGCCGCCTGCTCACGCCGGCGGGCGAGCCGCTCGCGGGCGTGCGCGTGCGCCTCGGCGACCGCGAGGCCACCACCGACGCCGACGGCTGGTTCACCATCGCCGACGTCGCGCCCGGCGAGACCCGCCTCGAGATCGACGCGCCGCCGCCGTGGAGCCACATCACCACCGCGGTCACCGTCGGCGCCGCGCCGCTCGCGCTGGGCGACCTGCGCGTCGAGCGCGAGCTGCCGCCCGGGCAGGTGCGCGGCGCGGTGCGCTCGGCCGCTGGCAAGCCGCTCGCCGCCGAGGTCACGCTCCTGCCGCTGGGCACCAAGGTGGAGACCGCCGCCGACGGCAGCTTCCGTGTCGACGTGCCGCCCGGCGCCTACCAGGTCGTCATCGAGGCGCGCGGCTTCGCGCCGCAGCGCCGCCAGATCGTCGTCGACGAGAACGGCGTGACCGTGCTGAACGTCGAGCTGCGGCCGGCGCGCGGAGGCGCGGCGCCTTGAGGCTGGGGTCCGCGCGGTCGCCGGCGGGTCTGGTCCTCGCGCTGGTGCTCGGCGTCTGCGTGAGCGTGAGCGCGAGCGCGTGCGCGGGCGCGCGCGAGCGCCACCTCGCCGAGCTCATCGACGCCGAGGGTCGTGTCGAGGAGAGCGGCGCGGCCGCGCCCGAGCGCTGGCTGGGCGCCGGGCGCGGCCACCGCTTCGTGCGCGGCGCGGGCGCGCGCACCGGTCCGGCGTCGTCGGCGCGCCTGCGTCTCGCCGACGGCGGCATGCTGCGCATGGGCTCCGCGTCGCTGGTGCGCTTCGGCGGCGCGGCGAGCGACGGTGCCACCGAGGCGCCGGGCGTGTCGCTCGAGGCGGGCGAGGCCGAGATCGAGACCGGCGCCGCCGAGATGATCGTCGCGACCCGCGGCGGGCGCGCGCGGCTGCCCGCGGGCACGCGCGTGCGCCTCTCGCAGGGCGAGGGCGGCGCGCGGCTGGTCGTCGAGGTCGGCTCGGCGCTCATCGAGCAGGACGGCTCGGACGGCATCAGCGTGCCCTCGGGAAGCCAGCTCGACTTCACCGACTTCGTGCTCTCGGTGACCCCGGCGACGCTGCGCACTCCGGCCGCCGCCGCCGCCGGGCCCGGGCCCGGGCTGGTCGCGCCGCCCGAGGGCGCGGCCGACGCCGGCAGCGGCACCAGCGCGCACGCCGTCGACCTGCCCGGCGGCTCCATCGATCTCGACGAGCAGCTCGCCACCGCCGACTTCACCCTCGGCATCGACGAGAACGCGACCGTACACGATCCCTCGCCGCCCTCGGCGGTGCGCCTCGAGTTCGCCCACGTCTGCAAGGGCACCGCGCTGGTCGAGGTCCGCCACGGCCGCAGCCGCACGCGCGTGCAAGGCGAGAGCAGCGTCGTGGTCGCGCTCACCGCGGGCGCGCACGCGGTCCAGGTGCGCTGCATCGGGCCCGGCGGCGCGCTCGAGACCAAGCCGCGCGCGCGCTCGGCGCTGCGCGTGGTCCACGACGCCGGCAAGCGGCGCGTCGCGCCAGCGGCGCCCAGGAACGTCGTCGACGCCGACGGCCGCAAGTACCGCCTGCTCTACCAGAACCGCAAGCCCGAGATCGCGTTCCAGTGGCCCGACGCGCCACGCGCGACCGGCTACACCCTGGCCGTCGAGGACGTGCGCGGCCAGGTGCGTCGCTACCGCGCCGCCCGCGCGCACTTCACGCTGCCCTCGGGGCAGCTCGCCGAGGGCAGCTACAGCTTCTGGTTCGCCGCCGACGCCCCCAGCGGCGCCGCGGTCGCGCAGTCGCCGCGCACCCATCTGGCGCTCGACTTCGACAACGCCGCACCGGTCGCCACCGTCGACGAGCCCTCGAACGCCACGGCCTGGACCGACGCCAACGTCTACGTCGCCGGCTCGGCTACCGAGGGCGCGAGCGTGAGCATCGGCGGCGTCGCGCTCGCCGTCGACGACGACTTCCGCTTCGCCGCGCGCGTCGCGGTGCCCACGGGCGGCCGCGCCGTCGCGGTGCGCATCGCGCAGCGTGGCCGGGGCGTGCACTACTTCGTGCGCAGGCGGCCGTGAGCGCGCCGCGGGGCAGCCTGCGCGGGCAGACGCCCGATCCGACGCTGGGTACGCTGGTGCTCGGCCGCTACCGCCTGGTGCGCTACCTGGCCAAGGGCGGTATGGGCGCGATCTACCTGGCGCGCGCCGAGGGCGCTTCCGGCTTCGCGCGTCCGGTCGTGATCAAGCGTGCGCTGCGCTCGGGCGACGAGCAGACCGGCCGCATGTTCGCGCGCGAGGCGCGCATCCTGTCCTGCCTGCGCCACCCGTCGATCCTCAGCATCATCGACTTCGCCGAGGAGGACGGCGACTACGTCATGGTGCTCGACTACGTCCACGGCTACACGCTGTCGGAGTGGTCGCGCTACCGCAGCCGCAAGGGTGGCCTCTTGCCGGTCGCGCACGTGGTCCACGCCATGATCACGATCCTCGAGGCGCTCGACTACGCGCACTCGCTCGCCGACGAGGACGGCAAGCCGCTCGGCATCGTGCACCGCGACATCAAGCCGTCGAACATGCTCATCGACGTGCGCGGCGACGTGCAGCTCGCCGACTTCGGCATCGCGCGCACCGACAACGAGGTCACCGAGACCGCGATCACCGACGTCACGCTCAAGGGCACGCTGCCGTACATGGCGCCCGAGCTGTTCGCCAAGGGCATCCCTGGCCGCGCCACCGACGTGTACAGCGCCGCGGTCACGCTCTACTCGGTGATCTCCGGGGTCAACCCGTTCGCCGAGAACGATCCCGCGCAGACCATCGGGCGGGTCGTGCAGTTCGTCCCCGATGCGCTGGCCGAGATGCGCGCCGACGTGCCCGCGGCGCTGAGCGCGGCCATCGCCATCGGCCTGCGCAAGCGACCCGAGGAGCGGCACGCGAGCGCGGTCGCGTTCGCGCAGGCGCTGCGCGCGGCGCTGCCCGGCCGCGCCGAGGATCACGAGGCTGCGTTCCGCGCCTCGGTGCGCGAGGACTTCGAGGCCGCCGACTTCCACGAGATCGTCGGCGTCGACAGCCTGCGCCGGCGCGCCGACGCGCTCGCCGGCGCCGCGCCGCCGCCCATGCGCGGCTCCGACGACACCGATCCGAACGTGGCCCCGCTGCCACCCGAGTCGCTCGCCGCTTCGGTGCAGACCTCGGTCCTGGGCCGCGCCGCCGTGATCCCCGCGGCGTTCGAGGCCGCGTCACGCCTGGCCAGCGTGCCGCCGGAGGCGCCGCTGCTGCCGATCGTGGTCCGGACCCGGCGCTGGCCGTGGGCGATCGCGGGCGGCGCGGTGGTCGCGAGCGTGGCGGTCACGATCGCGTGGGCGGTCTGGGCGGGTCGCGCGCCGCCGCCCGCGCCGGCGATGGTCATGGTGCGCGGCGATGTGTCGATCGAGGGCGCGGGCGCGGCCAGCGACGCCGCGGTGCCGGCGATCGTGGCGCCTGGGACTGCAGCGAACGACGCGTCGCCAGCGGCCGTCCCCGACGACGCCCCCGACGACGCGCCCGACGCGCCCGACGCGCCCGCGCGCGGCCCCAACCGTCCGCCCGACCTGGCCGCGATCGTGCGCCGCCGTCAGGGCGCGATCACCGCCTGCTTCGAGAAGCACGCCGCCAGCATCTCCGGCGCGCCCGAGATGGCGTTTCGCTTCCAGGTCGACGCGCGCGGCCGGGTCACCCAGGCCGAGCTCGTCCCCGACACGCTCGCGCCGTCGCCGCTCGGTCGCTGTCTGATCGCGGTCGCGCGGGCGACCGAGTTCGGCCCGCTCAGGAAGCCGGTCACCTTCCGCATCCCGATCACCGTCAGGCGCAAGTAGCCGCGCCACCGGCCGCACGAGGCCCGGGAGCGCACGCAGAGTAGCCGCGCGGCCCGCGGAGCACACGAGGCTTGCCCGGCGCGGGCAAGCCGGTGCTATAAGCAGCGCGCCATGATGCCCACGCGCGTGTTCCGTTACCGCGATCCTGCCGCCGTCACCATCGGCCTGGGCGAGCTGCGCCGCCAGGGGCTGACCCCGCGCGGCCTCCTGTTCGTCGCGCTCGACCCGCGCGGCGAGACCCACATCGCGGTGCCCGAGGACCTGAACGCGGTCACCCAGATCAAGGTGGGCGACAAGCTGGCGCTGCAGCCGCCGTGGGAGGGTCGCTACTTTCACTTCGACTCGATCCACCGCCTGCCCACCGGCGGCACGCTCTGGAACGGCGATCGCCGCCTGGCGCAGACCGGCTCGGCCTCCGAGGTCGCGTGCGCGATCTCCGAGTTCTGCAAGGGCTCGGGCGCCAAGAACGTCGTGCTCGGCTGCACGCCGCACCAGCCGGGCGCGTGGTGGACGCTCAACGATCGCTCGTCGTCGATCGCGCTGCACGAGCTCGGCCTCGTCGACGTGGTCACCGCGGCGTCGGGGCTGCTCGCGCGTCGCATCGGCGAGGTCCAGCTCTTCTACCTGCCCTACACCGGCATCGCCCAGGACGGCCTGATCAAGGGCTGGACCGGCGTGTTCCTCAGCGATCTCGGCAACATCCTGATGTTGGAGCGCCGCATCCTGAAGTACCGCCTGGTGCTCACCTGCGAGCGCGGCCTGCTCGAGGTCGACCTCTCACAGCTGCCGCTCGTGACCGAGGCCGCGAAGGTCCCGCTCGGCTCCGGATTCGGCGTGGTCGGCCGCGTGGACGGCGGCGCCTTCGCGGTCACCAGCGGCAGGGTCGAGCCCTGGGGCCTCGCCGAGGTGCAGCCGGCCCTGCTCGTGGGCTCGCCCAACGAGACCCTGCTCGACCTCGCCCGCGCGCTGTCCAAGAAGGCGGTCGCGCCGGGGTCCGCTGCCAGCTCGTGAGCGGCTTCGCGAGCCAGACCGGCAGGCCGCGGCAAACTGCCGCGTTCCTTGCAGATTCGCCACCCCGGTTTTTCGTTGACGGGTCAATTCTCAGCGTGATAACTCGCGGCTGCCTTGCCCGCCCCCGTCGTCCATAACTTGGGCATGAAGAAGCTTGCCAAGAGCCTGCCAGGCCGCGACGAAGAGCGCGGCATGCTGCCGATCTGGCGCGTGTCGTCCATCGGCATCGAGATGGGCGTCGCGGTCGCGGTCGGCTGGGGCATCGGCTGGTGGCTGGACGGGCGCTTCGGCACCGCGCCGTGGTTCATGATCGGCTTCCTGCTCGTCGGCGTGGCCGCCGGCTTCAAGGGCATGTTCGCGGCCGCGCGCGAGATGCGGCAGCGCGATCAGGCCCTCGAGCGCCAGTCCGCCGCCAAGGCCGCCCTGCAGAACCATCCGAACACCGCTCCGAGATCCGAAGCGGATCGGGACGCCACGCAATCGAACGAATGAACCCCATGGGACCCCAACACCTCCGCGCGATGGAACGCTGGAACCTGATCCTCTCCGGGATCGCGATCCTGATCGCGGCGGTCGCGTTCGACCTGCCCGTCGTCATCGGCGTCGCCGCCGGCGCGCTGGTCGCGTGCGTGAACTTCTGGTCCATCCGCAAGATCTGGGAAGGCCTGCTCTCCGGCTCCACCGAGCACAAGAAGGCCATGCAGATCCTGTTTCTCCTGAAGACCATGGCGCTCATCGGCGTGGTCTTCGTGTGCATCCGCTTCCTCCCCCTGTCACCACCGGCCTTCGCGGTGGGGATCTCGATCTTCCTCCTGTCCATCGCGGTCGAGTCGGCGCGCTACGCGCTCGGCCGACACGCGGTGCAGAAGCCTTGAGCGGAACGAAGGCCGACTGAAACCATGGGCGAGCACGATACCTGGTGGAACCTCCTCTACTACATCCCCGGCTGGGAGGGGTTCGTTCACACCCTCGAGCTGCAGCTGGGGCGCGGCCCGCACACGGCGCGACCGTGGACGTTTGGCCCGCTTACTGAAACCGAGTTCGGCGTCGCGCACGTCCTGTCGGCCATGATGGTCTCGGCGTTCCTGATATACGGCGCGGTCTCGTACAAGCGCTCGCTCGTGCGCGCAGGGGCGGGCGGCATCGTGCCACCGCGGACCTTCAACCTGCGCAACCTGTTCGAGATGTTCGCCGAGGCGGTGCTCAGCGTCGCCGAGGGCGTGATGGGCAAGAAGAACGCGCAGAAGTACCTGGCGTTCATCGGCGCGTTCGCGTTCTTCATCTTCTTCAACAACGTCCTCGCGCTCATCCCGGGCTTCACGCCGCCCACCGACACGCTCAAGACCAACGTCGCGCTATCGCTGGTCGCATTCCTGGCGACCCACTACCTGGGCATCAGGGAGCACGGCTTTCTGAAATATATGCGGCACTTCATGGGCCCGATCTGGTTGATCGCGCCGCTCATGTTCGTGATCGAGATGGTCTCGCACATCGCGCGCCCGGTCAGCTTGGCGCTGCGCCTCATGTGCAACATGGCCGTCGATCACAAGGTGGTCGCGATCTTCTTCACGCTGGTCCCGATGCTCATCCCGGTGCCGTTCCTCATCCTCGGCATCATCGTCGTCATCGTCCAGACGCTGGTCTTTTCACTGCTCACGATGGTCTATGTCTCGATGGCCATCGCTCACGACGATCACTAGGCCCACAAAGTCCGTACCGGATTTGATTTTGAACAAGGAGATGCTCTGATGAACGCGAAGAAGAAGATCCTGAGCCTGCTGTCGTTCCTGGCCGTTTTTGCCGTCTCGGCGGTGGCCTTTGCTCAGGACGACGCCCAGCTGGCCATCGTCAAGGCGAGCCAGGGCGGCTGGATCGCGCTGGGCGCCACCATCGGCCTCGGCCTCGCCGCCTTAGGCGGCGCGCTCGGTCAGGGCCGCACGGCGGCCACCGCGCTCGACGGCATCGCGCGCAACCCCGGCGCGGCCGACAAGCTGTTCACGCCCATGATTCTCGGCCTGGCACTCATCGAGTCGCTGGTCCTCTACTCGCTGCTGATCGCGCTGATGCTGCTCGGCAAGATCTAGCCCGCGGGCAGGTCTAGCCGCTCGGCGGTAAATTCCGCGCAGTCCATCACGGCCGGTGCCCGTCGGTACCGGCCGTGGTGCGTCCGGACGTCTCGAGGCCTAGGCGCCCGTTCCTACCGACTGGAGGTCATTGATGCGTAGTCGCTCCATCGTCGCAGCGCTGCTCGCCCTGAGCACCGCCGCGTGCCCCGCTCCCGGGGCCAAGTCCAGCTCGACGCCGACCCCGATCCCCGTGGAGCCGCAGACTCCCGTGCAGGAGGTGACACCCGTGGAACCCGCTCCCATGCCCGCTCGCCCACCCGAGGCCTGGATCCAGGACAAGTGCGCCGGCCACATCGCCGCCGCCCGCGCCCAGCTGAATCTGCTCAAGGACGGCTCCAAGCGCGACGCGGTCGCGACCCTCGCCGTCTTCAACGACCTGTCGATCGAGCTCGACAACGCGGGCCAGGTCGCCGGCCTGTTCGCGCAGGTGCACCCCAACGCGGGCGTGCGTGACGCCGGCGACAAGTGCGTCCAGGACGTGCAGGCGCTGTCGACCGAGATCAGCCTGGATCGCACCATCTACGACGCGCTCAAGGCGGTCGACGCCAAGGGCCTCGACGCCGAGGCCAGGCGCATGGTCGAGCTCACCCTGCGCGACTTCCGCCGCGCCGGCGTCGACAAGGACGAGAAGACGCGCGCGCGCCTGACCGAGCTCTCCGACCGCGAGACCAAGGTCGGGCAGACGTTCTCGAAGAACATCCGCGACGACGTTCGCTCGGTGAAGGTGAAGCCCGAGCAGCTCGCCGGCCTGCCGCAGGACTGGATCGACGCGCACAAGCCCGACGCCGACGGCAACATCGTCGTGACCACCGACTATCCCGACTTCGTGCCCTTCCGCACCTACGCGAAGGACCCGGCGGCGCGCCGCGAGCTCTTCATGGTCTACATGAACCGCAGCTGGCCGCAGAACGACGAGGTCTTCAAGGAGCTGCTCGCCATCCGCCAGGAGAAGGCGAAGCTGCTCGGCTACAAGGACTGGGCCGAGTACGACGCCGAGATCAAGATGATCAAGAACGGCAACGCCATCCAGGCGTTCGTCGACAAGATCGCCAAGGCCTCCGAGAAGGCAGCCAAGCGCGACTACCTGGTGCTGCTCGCGCGCAAGAAGCAGGACGACGCCAAGGCCAAGGACGTCGACGGCTCCGAGTACCTGTACTACGAGGAGCTGGTCAAGAAGGAGAAGTACGCGTTCGACTCGCAGGAGGCGCGCAAGTACTTCGACTTCCCCAAGGTCGAGGCCGGCCTCCTCTCGGTCACCGGCAAGCTCTTCGGGCTCGAGTACAAGCCGATCAAGGACGCCGACGTGTGGCACGCCGACGTGAACGTCTACGACGTGTTCATGGACGGTACCAAGATCGGCCGCATCTACCTGGACCTGCACCCGCGCGAGGGCAAGTTCAAGCACGCGGCGCAGTTCACCGTGGTGTCGGGTGTCGAGGGCCGGCAGCTGCCCGAGGGCGCGCTCATCTGCAACTTCCCCACCGGCCTCATGGAGCACGACGACGTCGTCACCCTGTTCCACGAGTTCGGCCACCTCATGCACCACGTGCTCGCCGGCCGCCACAAGTGGGTGCGGTTTGCGGGCGTCGCCACCGAGTGGGACTTCGTCGAGGCGCCCTCGCAGATGCTCGAGGAGTGGGCGTGGAGCACCGAGGTGCTGCAGACCTTCGCCAAGGACGCGGCGGGCGTGGCCATCCCCGCCGACCTGGTCAAGCGCATGCGCGCGGCCAAGGAGTTCGGCAAGGGTTACTGGGTGCGCACGCAGATGTTCTACGCGGCCCTGTCGCTCAAGTACCACCGGATGGACCTGAAGGACCTCGACACCACCAAGGTCGTCGAGGAGGCCCAGAAGAAGTACAGCGTGTTCCCGTTCGTGAAGGGCACCCACTTCCAGGCGGCGTTCGGCCACCTGCAGGGCTACTCGTCGGGCTACTACACCTATATGTGGAGCCTGGTGATCGCGAAGGACCTGTACTCGGCCTTCCAGAAGGCCGGCATGATGGACGCCAAGACGTCCTACAAGTACCGCGACACCGTGCTCGCCCCCGGCGGCACCAAGGACGCCGCGGACCTGGTGAAGGACTTCCTCGGCCGACCCTACGGCTTCGAGTCGTTCAAGAAGTGGCTCGACCAGGCCTGAGCGTCCGGGGCCCGCGCACGTAGGGCCGGGTCCTACCGGCGTTTCCCGAGCCGCTACGGCTCCAGCACGAATACTTCCACGCGCCGGTTGCGGTCGCGGCCCTCGCCGGTCTGGTTGGTCGCGAGCGGCTTCTCGCTGCCCGCCGACTCGATCTCGATCTTGTCGGCGGGGACGCCACCCTTGCGCAGCAACGCGGCCACCGTCTGCGCGCGCCAGGCCGCCATGTGCTCGTTCGAGACCGGGCTGCCCTCGGCGTCGGCGTGGCCGACGACGCGCACCCATTCGCCGCGCGCGGCCACCTGCCGGGCGAGCCGGGTGATCGCGCGCATGCCGGACGCGGTCAGCTTCGCCGAGCCCGCCTTGAACTGCAGCCGTACGACCACGCTCGCCACCCCGGGCGCCTCGGGCGCGGCCGACTCGGCGTCGGCGGGCAAGATGGCGTCGGCCGGCGTGTCGCTGGCGATGAAGCCATGCTTGGTGACCAGGCCCTGCCCGGCGGGCGAGAGCACGAAGCGCAGGAAGGTCGCCGCGGGGCCGTGCGGCGCGCCGCGCGTGTAGATGAGCAGCGGCCGGTAGATCGGGTAGCTACCGTCGCGCACCGTCTGCGCCGCGGGCGCGATCGCCGGCTGATCGGCGTCGAGTGCGAGTGGCAGCGCGCGCACGCCGGGCCCGACCCAACCCATGCCCACGTACGCGACCGCGTAGGGATCCGCGGCCACGCGGGTGACCAGCTCCTCCGACGACTCGACCCACTCGGTGCCGGGCGCGAACTCCTCGGGGCCCTTGGCGTCGCCGCGGCGCAACACCTTCTCCTTGAAGAAGCCGTGCGTGCCCGAGTAGCTGGGCCTGCTGAGCAGGTGCACCTGGGCGTCGGGGCCGCCGAGCTGCTTCCAGTTGCTGATCTCGCCGCGGAAGAGCTGCGCGGTCTGCTCGACGGTCAGCGAGGCCACCGGGTTCTTCGGGTGCACGAACACCGCGATGCCGTCGTAGCCGATGACGAACTCCTCGAGCGAGACGCCGAGCCGCCGCGCCTCGGCGAGCTCCTTCTCGTTGACCGGCCGCGACGACGCACCCAGGTCGGCCGAACCGTCGAAGAGGCCGACGAACGCCGTCGACGAGCCGAGCGCCTCGACGGTGACGTCGAAGCCAGCGTGGTCGTCGACGAAGGCGCGCGCCAGGTCGGGCCCGAGCGCGCCGCCGATGGTGTCCGAGCCCTTCAGGCGCAGCGTCGCGGTGGCCGCGGGCGTCGCCGAGGCGAAGCTCACCGGCCAGTTGACCCACGCGGCGACCGCCTCGCCGGCGCGCCGACCCGGCTGGAAGCGCAGCTCGGGCGCGATCGCGCGCGCCGCGTCCTCGAAGGCGGCGAGATCCAGGCGCGAGCGGTAGACGCGCGCGTCGGCGACCCGGCCGTCGACGTCGACGAGCATGCGCAGCACGATGGTCGGCATGAGTGCCAGATCCGCGCCGGGCGCGCGCGGCGCCGGGCCCGAGACGTAGGCGGGCGGCACGTCATCCGGGCCGGTGAGCGTCGCCGCGTCGATCGCGGTGGCCGGATCGAGCTTCGCCGGCGCGGCGTGGGCGCCGGCGGCGCCGGCCTGAGCCGCGCGCGCGCGTGGGGCGGCGGCCGCCGCCTGCGGCGCGCGGTGGCGTCCCAGCGTGAGCCACAGCGTGAGCATGACCGTGCCGGCGAGCGCGGCGCCGATGACCAGGTAGGCGATGCGCCGGACCGTCGAGTAGGCATCGACCGGCGCGGGCGGCAGCGTGGGCAGTGACGGCAAGGTGATCGGGCGCGGCAGCGAGCCCTCGTCCTGACGGCGCGCGGCCTCGAGCAGGAGGTGCTGCCAGCTCGCGTGGATCGTGCGCACGGACGCCAGGACGCCCGACTCCACCTCGTAGGCGAAGTCGGGATCGCCGAGCATGGCGTAGATCGCGTCGGCGCCGACCAGGCTGCCGTAGGTCGCGTGCACGATCTCGCCCGCGCCCAGGTACAGCTCGCCGCGCGCGCTGGTGCCGCGCACGCGCGCGCGGAAGGTGCGCCGGTTGGCGGCGCCGATCTGGATGAGATCCGACAACGACAGCTCGTGGTGGCTCGCCGACAGGGACATGCGAAGACCTCGCTTCCGCGTGATCTATATCCGGTCCGTCGTGAAGTCGTCTTCGTGCTGCGGTGACGAGTTTGCTGCGCGGGTAGCGGGCGTACCGACGCATACCGGCGCGCGGCGCTGCGTGCGAGCCTATGCGGTACGCGACGGGGCGATCGACGGCGCGGGCGGCAAGCCCATGTCGGCGCGGACGGCGAGGAACTCGCGAGTCCACTGCCCGTGCGCGTCGCGGACTGTGATCGCATCGTGCAGCAGGTGCGCCGCGCCGCCGTCGGCGAGCCGGCGCATCGCGTACAGCACGATGAGCGGGGCCTTGCCGGTGCGCGGCACGACGTCGACGCGGCGCAGGGCGACCAGCTCGTGCTCGCGCGCCGCGAGCTCGATGCGCTCCGCCTGGCCGTGCGCCGCGCACATGACGAAGCGGCCGTGCGCGGCGAGAGCGCGCGCCGCGGCGTGGAGGTAGTCCTCGACCCCGCCGCGGTGCTCGAACCGGCAGGGCGCGCGCTGCACCAGCGGCGACTCGACGCCGGTGCCGGGCGGGAAATACGGCGGCGTGCCGGTCACCAGGTCGAAGCTCTCGCCGTCGCGAAGCAGCGCGGGATCGCGCAGGTCGCCCACGCGCACCTCGACGCGTGCGTCGGCGCCGTTGTAGGCGAGCGAGCGGCGCGCGAGGCCGGCGCTCAGCTCTTGCGCCTCGATGCCGACCGCGCGCGCGCCGGGGAAGCGCCACGCTACCGACTGCAGCACCGAGCCGATGCCGCAGCCGATGTCGAGGTAGCGCGCGGGCGGCTCGCTGACCGACGCGGCCGCGAGGTGCGCGGTGACCAGATCGTCCATCGACCAGCGGTGACCGTCGATGCGCTGGAAGATGCGCCAGTCACCGACGAGGAAGCAGAGGTCCTCGTCGGGCCCGGGCGACAGGTCGGCGCGCTCGCCCGGCCCGGCCGGCGGCGGACCCGGCGCGTGCCACCCGGCCGGCCGGCGCGCCTCGCGCACGACCCCGCCGCGCGGGGCACGGGGCGCGGGCGCGGTGCCCGGCGGCGAGGGATCCTTCGTGGAGCGCGCCACGAAGGACTTGTATCACTTCATGGCCAGCGGTTCTGCATCACGTCGCGCGACCCGCGGTGCCACACGAACACGCCGCCGCGTTACTAACCGGCGGACGCTGCGCGTGGCTGCTGCTGCTCGGGAGCGTGGGGCTTCGATCGGGGCAGGGAGGGAGCGGAACCACGGAGCGAGCTACTTGCCAGGAGCCTTGATCACCCGGATGGATTCGATGGTCACCGTCTGGTTCGGTACGTCCTGCATGCCGCCCCGCGAGCCGGTCGGAAGCGCGCGGATCTTTTCGACCACGTCCATGCCCGAGATCACCTTGCCGAAGGCGCAGTAGCCGTGGCCACCCTCGCGCTCCGACCAGTCGAGCTTCTTGTTGTCCTGCACATTGACGAAGAACTGCGCGGTCGCGCTGTGCGGATCGCTGGTGCGCGCCATCGCGATGGTACCCTTGGCGTTGGAGATGGTGCCCTTGGCCTCGTTCATGATCGGGTCGTGGGTCTCCTTGCGGGTGAGGCTGGCGTCGAAGCCGCCGCCCTGGATCATGAAGTCGGCGATGACGCGGTGGAACACGGTGCCGTCGTAGAACTTCTCGTCGACGTAGCGGAGGAAGTTCTCGACCGTCTTGGGCGCCTTGCCGGGGTAGAGCTCGACCTGGAACGAGCCCATCGAGGTCTTGACCTCGACGACCGGGTTGGCCCCCGCCTTGGCGCCCTTCTTGGCCTTGCCCTTCGCGAGCGCGTCCGAACCGGCCCCGGCGCATCCCAGGGCGAACAGCACGGCCACCATCGTGACGACGAATCGACGTCGCTGCATTGGAATCTCCTCGTGAATTGGGTCAGTTCGGCGCGCTTGGCGCCTATTCTCGGACGACCGGGATGCCGTACTTCTTCACCAGGCGGTGGATATAGTTGCGGTCGATGCCGGCCTCCTGCGCGGCCCGCGAGACGTTGCCCTTGTGCTTGGCCAGCAGGTGGGACAGGTACTCACGCTCGAACTCCTCGACCAGGCGGCCCTTGGCCTCCTTGAACGGCATGTCGAGGACCTCGGCCGAGGTCCCGCCGCTGGCCCGCGCGGGGCCCTCGCCGCCGCCGGGCGTGGCCGCTGCGGCGGGGTCGTCGTCGCTGGCGCCGGCGCCCGGGAACGCCATGTTGTGCTCGCCCAGGGACAGCGCCTGCTCGATCACGTTGCGCAGCTCGCGCACGTTGCCGGGCCACTCGTAGGAGGCGAGCTCGTGCTCCAGGCGCTCGGGCAGCGCGAAGCCGCCCCGGCCCATCTGCTCGGCGAACGCGTGCGCGAGCAGGCGGATGTCGTCGCGGCGCTGGCGCAAGGGCGGCACGACCGCGCGCACGACCGCGAGGCGGAAGAACAGGTCCTCGCGGAAGGTGCCCTCCTTGACCATCTTGCGCAGGTCGCGGTGCGTCGCCGCGATGACGCGGATGTCGACCTTCTGGCTGCGCGTCTCGCCGACCTTGCGGACCTCGCGCTTCTCGAGCACGCGCAGGAGCTGCGGCTGCAGATCGAGGGCGAGCTCGCCGATCTCGTCGAGGAAGAGGGTGCCGCCGCTGGCCGCCTCGACCAGGCCTTCCTTGGCCTGGGTCGCGCCGGTGAAGGCGCCGCGCACGTGCCCGAACAGCTCCGACGCGATGAGATCGTGCGCGATGGCGCCGCAGTCGACCACGATGAACGGCCGATCGGCGCGCGTCGAGTGCAGATGGATGGCCTCGGCGATGGCCTCCTTGCCGGTGCCGGTCTCGCCCTCGAGCAGCACGGTCGCGTCGGACGGCGACACGCGCGCGAGCAGGCCGAACAGCGCGCGCATCGGCGTGGAGCTGCCCAGCACGTTGCCGAAACGGTCGCCGGTGAACGCGGCGAGCTCGACGCTCTCCTCGGCGGGGGTGATGTCGACCTCGGTGGTCTTGCCCAGACGCAGGCGCGCGGGGGCGGTGAGCACCACGGAGCCGAGCTTGGTGCCGGCGTGGACGGTGCCGTTGGTCGACTCGAGGTCGGTGACCTTGACGCCGTCGGCGCGCAGCTGGATCTCGAGGTGGTAGCGCGACACGGTCGTGTCGGAAAGACGCACGTCGCAGTTCGCGTGCGTGCCCACCATCATGGTGCCGCCCTCGATGGTCGCGCTGATGCCCTGGTCGGGTCCTTTCACGACCGTGAAGCGGATACGACGCTCTCGCAACGCGCCGGTGGCCGCGTCGGTGTAGAGGCTGGCGGTCTCGATGCCTGACGAAGTGTGCCTAGGGGCCAAGCTGCTTCCTTCCACGGCGATGTCCTGCGAGCAGCATCACAAACAACACGCCGGCCATGCAAGCCGCGAACGCTCCTGACGCACAGCGTCGTGGATCGAGGCCGCCGACCCGACAGCCGCAGCCTCCGCTGCCATCCACGCCGGCCGCGGAGGCATCCGGGGCGCCGCCATCGTCATCGGGGCTGGCGCCGTCGGGAAGCGGCGCCGCGTCGGCGGGCGGCTGCGCGCCGGCGTCGGGCGGGCCACCCGGGCCCGCGTCGATGAACAGGCTGTCGGGGAACAGCGCCATGGAGTTGAAGATCGTCATGCCCGAGAGCACGTTTTTGCACTGCGTCGCGGGGTGGTACCCGGCAGCGCTCGCAGTCACGCAGGTGAAGCGCGGGGGCAGCCCGGGGAAGGAGTAGAGCGCGTCGGCACCCACGGTGTAAGTGGCACCGGTGTCGAGCGTGGCCTTGGCGCCGGCGATGTTGGCGCCGTTGAAGAGGTCGCTGTCGCGGATGAAGCCGACCAGCGTGCCCGGCGGCAGCGCGCCGAACTGCACGCCGAGGTGGTTGGAGACCACCCGCTCGGCGCCATCGGACGGTGCGTTCACGACGCCGCCCTGCGCGGGTATCACCAGCGTGGCCGAGGCGCCCGGATCCAGCCCGAGCGCGTCGTAGGCACCGCGTGCCTCGAGGAAGGTGGCCAGCTCGCCCGCGGTCCAGCCGTGCGACGCGGGCTGCCAGCCGTCGACGACGACGAGGATCAGTGTGCGTCCGTCCTGCGAGATGCCGACCGCGGCGCGCGGGGCGCGCTCGCAGGCGAGGACGAGAGCATCGTCGCAGTCGAACGCGGCGACCGCCGCGCCCGCGCGCACCAGCAGGGGCCGACCACCGATGGCGCCCTCGATCTCGGCGCCCAGGTCGGCCGGAAGGACCAGCTCCTCGGGCGGCGAGATGCGCGCGTGGTTCACGTTGCTGCTGCGATCGAACACGAGGAGGCCCTCGACCGCGTTGTCAGCCGAGACGCCCCAGGTCGCCGCCGCCCCGGCCGCCCCGCCCCGCGCGAGCCCGTCCGGGCTGAAGTCGAGCGCGTCGTACAGATCGCCGTTCAGCGCGACGGCCGCGCCCACCTGGGCCGCCCAGTCGGAGGTTCGCACGCCGCGCTCGCCCTCCGCCGTGGCGCGCAGCCGGATCTCCGCGGAGGAGAGATCGATCTCCACAATGTGGACGCGCACCGGGATGCTGTCGTCGACGCGGACCCCGTGATAGACGCCCGGGTGCACGTCCCCGCCGCTCTCCGTCACGGTGGCGTGCGCGGTGCCGAGTGTGCCGAGTGCGAAGGTGGCCGCGGCCGCCGCGACCCCGCTGGCGAGGGCCCTGCCGAACATCGAGGGCGATTGTAACAGCTGGAGCCCCCCTGCAACGAGGCGGTCCCGCCGGGACCGGAAGCCGCCGCGTGCCGCGCGGGGCCCGCGGTCACCGCAACGCCGCCGGGTGCTCATTCCGGCGAACCAGGCCGTGGCGCGTCCAACCTTCGCGTAGGAGCCAGGTCGTGGGTGCGGCCACGGGCGCGGCGCGCAGCTGCGGCGGTGGTGGTCTCCGCCAGCCGGTGAACCAGAATCCCGAGCTGCAGGGGTCGAGGCCGTCGACCGGCTCGGTGCCCGGGTCGGGTATCGGCTCGGCATGCTTGGCCGCGTTGGTCAGCACGTAGACGACCGCGTTGCGCACCTCGGACGGTGTCGGCAACGCGCGGCCAAAATACCGGTCCGCGAAGACCTTACCCCGGCGTCGCAGCTTCCCATTGACCCGCCGCGCCAGCCTCGAGACCAGGCTCTGCAGCCCCCGCCCCAGGCTCGCCTTGCTGGTGGCTTCGACGATCAAGTGCACGTGGTCGGGCTGCAGCGAGAAGTGCACGACCCGGAACGTGCGTCGCCGCTGCGCCGCCGTTCCACCACCCGTCGCCGCGATCCGGAACGCGTCGACCAGATCCGCGGCCATCCCGTACCGCCGCAGGCTCGGCAATCCCTGCCTGACCCGCAACGTGACATGCACGGGATGGTGCTTGTCGTGCCACGGCCGTGCCCGGTGCGGCAACCCCTTCGCCCTACCCGTGGGCTTGCGCCCTGCGCCCTCACGCCGACCGCCCCACTTGACCTTCGGCCTGCCCAGTGCAAGCCCGAGCTGTGTCCCCTTCGTCGTCACTTGAATGAGGCGAAGATGCCAAGAATTGCAATCCGAAATCAGGCACCGATGCCAGCCGATGGCCCCGAACGACAGATCCTGGCAGACGCGCCAGCTGCGCCACTGCGCACAATCGCGCGTTCCCGCCGCGTTCCGGCCGCCGCGCTCCGGCCGCCGCCCCGCCGCCGCCGCGCCCGGCCCTCTTGGCCTCTCGGTGCCTTTAGGTGACGTCGCGCCCCGCGCGGCGCGCTGCGGCCCTCTTCTCACCGCGGTCGAATGCGCCACCGGCGCCGTGACACGACCGCACCGGAGCCGATCACCGCCCGCACCTCTCAACGGCCGACTGCAGCACCACTGCGAAGCCGCCGACGGCGCGGAACCATGCGCCAACCGACGGCGGAGACGCCCCCCCCCCCCCCCTCCTCCCGC
>JBKJOI010000754.1:0-10520 GCA_046595695.1 Haliangiales bacterium
CCCAGGTGCCCCAGGATCGAGAACACGCCCCACTGGATGCGGTTCACCAGCACGAAGTCGCCGGGCATCGCCATGCGCTTCTGCATGCCCGCGAAGCGACCCTCGGGCGCGAACACCTGCTTGAATGACGCCGCGATGTACTCGCGCGAGAATTTGAACTCGCGGTCGAAGCGGAACGGTTCGTAGAAGTACTGGAAGTACTCGTACAGCAGCTCGGCGTCCATGTCGGTGGTTGCCTTGAGGAAGCCGAGCGCGATCGCGCCGCGCCGGAAGCCCTCGTGGTCGCCCTGGAAGTGCGAGCTGATGAGCTGCGCCCACGTGCGCGACATCTCTTTGCCGAAGCGCTTCACGCAGCCGAAGTCGAGGAAGACGACGCGGCCGTCCTCGCCGAACAGGTAGTTGCCCGGGTGCGGATCGCCGTTGAACAGCCGGTGGCGCATGATCGAGCCGAACACGAAGCGGTAGATGATCTCGGCGTAGCGGCCGCGCGCCGCGGCGGAGTCGCCCAGGACGTCGTCGAAGCGGCGGCCGCGCACGAACTCGGAGGTGAGCACGCGCGCGCTCGAATGCGAGGGGTACGGGCGCGGCACGTGGAAGTGCGGGTGACCGTCGTAGAGCGTCGCGAACTCCTGCTGGTTCTTCAGCTCGTTCACGTAGTCGAACTCCTCGAAGATGCGACCGCGCAGCTCCTCGATGACCGGCTCGGGATCGTGCGCCGGGTAGAGCAGCTTGAGCGAGCGTTGCAGGAGCTCGGCGTTGGCGAGATCGGCGCGGATCGCCTCGGCGACGCCCGGGTACTGCACCTTGACCGCGACCTCCTCGCCCGAGGGCAGGCGCGCGCGGTGCACCTGGCCGATCGACGCCGAAGCGAGCGGCTTCGGGTCGAAGTGGGCAAAGGCCCGCTCGAGCGGCTTGCCCAGCTCGCGCTCGACGGTGTCGCGCACGAGCGCGAAGTCCATGGGCGGCGCCTCGCTCTGCAGCTGCTTGAGCGCGGCCTGGTACTCGGCGGGGATGCCGTCGGAGATGAACGACATCATCTGGCCGAGCTTCATGAACGCGCCCTTCATGTGGCCCATGGTCTTGGCGACGCGCTCGGCGTCGGCCTTGCGGCGCGCGTCGTCGATGCGCACGCGCCCCGCTTGCGACGCGAACAGCCGGCGCACCGCCGCGCCCAGCCAGCTCGCCGACATGCCGGCCGACAGCCGGCCGATGGTCGACAGGCGCGCGAGCCGGCCCATCGGCAGCCGCCCGTGACGGCCGATCCAGAAGAGTGTGAACGCCGCGAACACGGCGAGGACGGCGAGGACGACGAGGACGTACGTCATGGAGCCCATACTCCACGAAAGCAGCGGCCGCCGTAGGGTTCGCGTGCTGGATGGCCGCGCGGGTCACGATGCCGGGTCGCAGCCGCCATTCAGGCTGTCCCGCGGGACGCAGATCCGCGTCGCCGCGACGGCCGCTTCTGGAACGAGGGCTCGCCCATCACCCACCAGGCGCTGGAGGCCCTCGCTGGCCAGCGGGCTCGACGTCGACCCGGAGAGCGGGCGCTACATCTTCGAGAACTCGATGAACTGGACCTCGTCACCGTCGAGGACGCGGCGCTCGTGGTGCGCGCGCTGCTGCACGAGCGTCTGCACGCGCTCTCCGATGGCGCCATCGAGAAGCTCGAGCTCGTGAGGCTGCGCCTCACGCCGCCGACGTGCCTTACTTCCACGTGCGCGGCGGCAAGCTGCCCACACAGGGCGAGCAGCGGGCAGAGCAGGCGCAGCTCGACGTCGACCGCCACGAAGCCGATCACATCGAAGAACACGCCCGCACCCGCCATCTGCCGGATGGTCACCTGGCCGAGAGCCGGCCCACGTGCGCAAGGTCGGCGCCGGCGATCACGAGCACGCGTGACCGGGGGCATGCGGCTGCGCATGGTGCCGCGCCAGCGTGGTCAGTCGCCGCCCCGGCTCGGCGCAGCAAATCGCAGCCCCGACTGGGCGCGCGGTGGAGTGTATGTACTCGCTCCCAGTGCCCCGTTGCCCCGTGTGCAGCCGGCGGCTCGCTGCGGCCACGCGGTGTCCCGACGACGGGGCGACCGCGGCAGCGTCCGCCGTCGACGCGCGGCTGGCTGGCCCCGCGCCCGAGGTACCCGAGCTGCGCATCGAGGGTTGGCTGGGTGGCGGCGGCGAGGCCGATGTGTGGGCGGCGACCTCGACGCTCGGCCTCGAGGTGATCAAGGTCCCGCGCATGGGCGACGCGGCCACGCGCGCACGCCTGACTCGCGAGGCCGCGGCGCTCGCGCGCGTCGGTCCGCCCGCGACGCCGGCGCTGCTCGGCCAGGGCGTGCTCGCGGACGGCCGCCCTTACCTGCGGCTCGCCCGCGTCGGCGGTGAATCGCTCGCCGAGCTGCTCGCCCGCTTTCCCGGCCACGCCGACGCCGACGTGATCGTGCGCCTCGCCGACGCCGTGCTGAGCGCGGCGGCCGACCACCAGGATGAGGGCCGACGCGAGCAAGGCAGGGTGGGCTCGGAGAACGGGTCGGCTTCGCATGCCACTCCGCCTTGCATGGGCGATACCAGCGCCGGCCCCTTGCGTGTTCCCCAATGGCGCCGCGTCGATGTCGCCGTGCACCGCGGCGGCCGCGAGCGTGACCGTGCGGCCCGCGGTTCGCAGGTGCGACGGCGGTCGCACCTGCTCACCCCGGCTTCAGCCCGCAGCGCGCGACGATCTTGTGCAGCGCCATTCGATCCACGCCGGCCTCGCGCGCGGCCGCCGAGAAGTTCCAGCGATGGCGCGCCAGCAGCGCGCCCACGTAGCGGCGCTCGAAGTCCTGCACGAGCGCGTGCTTGGCGTCGTTGAACGGGACGCCGAGGTCGACGTCGAAGCGGAACTCGCCCGGTCCCGCGGAGGCGCCAGGGAAGGCCGCGCTCGGCGTGGGGCTCGGCGCCGTCCGGGCATCGATCGGGTCCTCGTCGAGGCGCATGGCGGCCCGCTCGACGGCATGGCGCAGCTCGCGCACGTTGCCGGGCCAGTCGTGCGCGAGCACCGCCGTCAGGTCTCGGGCGCGACGCGCGCGCCGCCCAGCTCGGAGAGGAAGTGCTCGATGAGCAGCGGCACGTCGGTGGCGCGCTCACGCAGCGGCGGCACATGCACCTGGGCGACCGCGAGCCGGTAGTAGAGGTCCTCGCGGAGCGGCCGCGCTCGACCTCGAGCGCGAGGTCGCGGTGCGTCGCCGCGATGATCCGTACGTCGACGGCGAGCGTGCGTGCGCCGCCCAGCCGACGCACCTCGCGCTGCTCGAGCACGCGCAAGAGGCGCGGCTGCAGCATGGGCGGCAGCTCGCCGATCTCGTCGATGAAGACGGTGCCACCGTGGGCGCGCGCGAACACGCCCGCGCGCGCCACGTGCGCGCCCGTGAAGGCGCCGCGCTCGTGACCGAACAGCTCGCTCTCGATCAGGTTCGCGGACACGGCGCCGCAGTCGAGCACCTCGAGCGGCCCGGCCGCGCGCGCGGACTCGGCGAGCAGCGCCTCGGCCACCAGCTCCTTGCCCGTGCCGGTGTCGCCGCTGACGAGCACGGTCGCGTCGCTGGCGGCGAGGCGCAGCAAGAGCTGGAACAGCCGGCGCATGGCCGGGCTGCGGCCGAGCAGCCGGCCGTAGTGCTCGCCCTGCGCCAGCGGCACCTCGAGCGCCTCGTCGAGCGCGTCGAAACGCAGCCGGGTGTCCCCGGCGCGGACGATCGCGCCCGGCTCGAGCCAGGCCTCGACGATGCGGATGTGCTCGAGGAATGTGCCGTTAGATCACGCAGGCGGTAGCCCGCCTCGTCGCCGCGCAGCTCGAAGTGCAGCCCCGACACCTTCGGATCGGCGAGCCGCAGATCCGCGCTGCCGCGCCCGCCCACGCGCACGAGGTCGCGCTCGAACTCGTGCACCTGGCCGGCGTGGGGCCCGGCTACGACGGTCAGGCGAAAGCGCCGCACGTGCAGCGACTGCGGCGCGCCATCGGCCCAGGTGATCCAGGTTCCACTGCGCGGGCGAGACTCCACGATCCACTTATCCTCGATGGCGCGCGCCCCGGTGGCCCTCGCCGGCGCGCGCGCCGACGTCGAGGTCGAGGTCGACGAGCGCGGAGACGTACGTGGCGGTGCGCTGCTCGACCTTTGCGCGGGCACGGCGTCCTGAGCGGCGCCCGGGCGCAGGTTCGCGGCACGCGACGGGCGCAACGGACGCCATGTGCGCCGCGGGCGCCGTCGACCGTCCGCTGCGCCGGGCCCCGCGCACGCCGTCGACGGTCGCGGGCGCCGTTCGCCGTGAGGGTGCTGTCGACAGTCGCGGGCGCCGCCCGCGCACCGCATCTGCTGGCCAAGCGAATCCGGGGGCTTGCCGGGCGTCGCTGGCTGGCGCGAACGCTGCAGAGGCTCGGCGCAGGAGGATCGTCCATGTCCATGTTTCCTCGTTGCCCTGGCTCGCCGCACTCGCGCTCGTGACCGCCTGTTCCAGCCCGACTCCGGCGCAAGGCGACGACGACGACGACGGCGCCGACGCCGCGCCCGCGGCGCACGAACCCGACGCAAGCACGGATCCCGGCTTCACACCCGACGGTGGCGCCGTGCCGGTCGATCCGCTCACGATCGAGCAGTTCTTCAAGGCGCAGGCGAAGGACTATTGCGCGCGCTTCTTCGGCTGCTGCACGGCCGCGGAGGCGACCCAGCTGTTCGCCGGTGCCCAGCCGCCGGTCACCGATGCGGCCAGCTGCGAGATGCTGCTCGGCGCGGTCAACGCCTTCCACGCCAGCCAGATCGACGGCGCCGTCGCCGCCGGGCAGATGACCTGGGACGCGGCGGCCGCTGCGCAGTGCCTCGCCGCCATCGAGGGCACGAGCTGCGCGGACTTCGCCCGGGTCGCCACCTTGACCGAGATCAGCGAGATGAGCCTGTGCGCGGCCCACCAGCCCGTGCACGGCACGGTCGTCAACGACATGCCCTGTACTGACTACCTGCAAGGCGGCGGCAGTTGCCAGGGCGGCTACTGCGAGAAGGGCACAGTCACCGGCATGGAGGTCTTCACCTGCAAGCCGCTGCCGGCGCTCGGCCAGCCGTGCCCCGAGTACCAATGCGCGACCGGTTCCTTCTGCGAGAGCGCCACGTGCAAGGCGCCCAAGCCCGACGGTCAGAGCTGCCAGGGCGGAGAGGAGTGCACGAGCCACGGCTGCCCGGGCGCCGACGCATGGGCGGCACGGGCTCATGCGGCGCGCCCAATACCTGCGATGGGCTCTGAGCCCGCCACCCCGAGCTGGAGGCGGAGCGCACGCGCCGCCGAAGGTCGAGATCGATGGCGGCAGCTCGTATGGCACGGCCGAGATCGTCGAGAAGATCCCCTCTTCGAGCGCGATGGCGCGTGCGGTGAGTGATCTGGCCGTCCGTGTCATTCCCGTCCGCCGCCGGGCTGGGTAGCGTCACGACATGGGACTATTGAAGCCTGGCCAGGTGGCGATCGTGACCGGCGCCTCGAGCGGGATCGGGCTGGCCGTCGCGCAAGCACTGGCGGCGCGCGGGCTGCGCGTGGCCCTGGTGGCGCGCGGGCGCGCGCGGCTCGAGGAACTGGCCGCGTCGCTCGGCGAGCACGCCGCGGCCTTCCCACTCGACGTCCAGGATCGCGCGGCGCTCGCACTCCTGCCCGGGCAGGTCGCGGCGCGCTTCGGTGGCCTCGACGTGCTGGTCAACAACGCCGCCGTGAACCACCGCGGGCCGGTGCGGTCGCGCTCGTTCGCGCAGCTCGCCGACGTCATCGAGACCAACCTCATCGCCCCGATCCTGCTCGCGCGCGCGGCCATCGACCAGCTGCGGCCGGGCGGGACCATCGTGAACGTGGCCAGCCTGGCCGGCAAGGTGCCGATCCCGTACGAGGCGGCGTACAGCGCGTCGAAGGCGGGGCTGCGCGCGTTCGGGCGCGCGCTGCGCCTCGAGCACCCGCGCGGCGACGTGCGCGTGTGCACCATCTGTCCGGGCCCGGTCGACACCGGGTTCATCGCCGAGGTCGAGACGGTCTCGGATCTCGTCTACTCGCAGCCGATGCGGAGCGCGGCGCAGGTCGCCGCCGCGATCGTGAGGGCGGTCGACCGCGACGCCGAGGAGGTCGACATCCCCAGGCTGTCGGGTGCGGTCACCACGCTCGGCTACTTGTTCCCGGCGCTCTTCGCGACCCTGCGCCCCGCGCTCGAGCGTCACGGCGCGAACAACAAGAAGCGTTACGTGGCGCGCCGGACCCGCGAACGGGCGGCTCAGAAGCCGAGCGTCAAGACCAGCCCGAGGTAGCCCGGCGCGCGCACCGGTACCAGGCTCCACGAACCATCCGCCGCGGGGGAGGGATCGGGGGAGGCGTCGCCGCGGCCGAACCGGTGACCCTCGCGGTGCGCGCGCCAGCTCGCGCGCGGCTGCGTGTACACGGCCAGGAGCGCCACGGGATAGCCGAGTGCGAACGACGCCAGACCCTCGTCCCATTCGTCGTGCGCGAGCCCGAGGTAGAGCCAGCCGCCCAGGTTGACCAGCAGGCCGCCCACGTGATTCACACGGAAGGCGGTCCGCTCGGCGCGTGCGCTCGCGGCCAGGGCGCGCTCGGCCGCAGCCAGGTCGGCGCAGCTCTCGCCGCTCGGTCGACCAGGCGGCACGAGCCTGAGCGGCAGGACCACGTGACCGAGCGCGCCCACGGCGGCCTTGGCGGCGCCGACCTGCAGGACCAGCCGCTGGGTGCGGTCGTAGTCACGCAGCGGCACCCAGCGGGCCGCGACCAGACCCAGCTGCCCGCCAGCCATCACCACGCTGCCCGCGGCCCAGGCGAGGTCCCAGCGGCGGGCGTGCCGGGCTTCGCGCTCGAGGTGGGCGCGGACGGCGGCGGCCCGACCTTCGGCGCGGGCCGCATCGCAGGCGCCGTACGCCCGCCCCACGAGCGCGCCGGCCCAGATCGTCGCCAGGAAAGTCACCAAGAAAGCCACCAGGAACGCCACCGTCGCCCGCGTCCGGGTCATCGAGCTCACCGCGACGCCCCGCGCAGCGCCAGCCGCACGCCGACGACGTACGTGGCGACGGCGCCGGCGAGCGTGAGCCCGTAGCCGATCGTGAGCTCGTTGAGCCCGGCGATCGGGCTGGCCGGGATCACGATGCCGTAGCCGATGCCGGCCGAGGGCAAGAGGAAGCCGAGCAGCGGATAGACGAGCCGGCGGTGCTTCGCGCCGCTCATGGCGCGGGCCGGAACACGCGGACCCGGCGCGAGCGCGGCGAGCGCACCATCAGATCGCCCAGCCGCAGCTCGGTGCCCTCGCCCGCCGCGCACGCGCGCCACGACGCCATCATCGCGGCGGGCAACAGCGCGTGCGGCTCCGCGAGGAGGCCGCGCGGGTCCGGCGCACCGGCGGGCGCCCCGCCTTCGGCGCGCGTGACCACGGTGCCATCGTAGAGGCGGAGCGGCTCCCTGAAGTCGGGGCCCACGAACAGCGCCAGGCTGCCCTCGGCGTCGTCGAGGGTGCGCAGGCCCGCGCGCACGCCCGCGGCGCGGCGCACGAAGGTGTCGATGCGGGTGTCGAACGTGGGCAGCATGCCGTCGGCCGCGAGGAACAGCGGGATGCGCCCGAGCGGCGCGACGACGTCGAGGCGCTGGCCACCGGCGCGGCGCACGCCCGTCCACAGATCGATCCAGTCGCGGCCCGCCGGCAGGTAGACGCTGCGCTCGCGCGCGCCCCGCTCCAGCACCGGGGCGACCAGCAGATCCGCTCCCAGCAGGAACTGATCCTCGATCGCCCAGGCCACCGCGTCGTCGGGGTGCTCGACGAGCAGCGGCCGGGCCACCGGCAGCCCGGTCGCCACCGCCTCGTCGACGAGCGCGCGCCGCAGCGGGTAGAGCGCCGCGTGCAGGCGGGCGTAGCTGGCGAAGTGCGCGAGCGTCGCCGCGTCCTCGTCGAACTGCACGCAGCGGCGCTCGTGGGTGCCGTGGTGGGTGCGCATGACCAGGAGCAGCGCGCCCAGCTCGGTCCAGCGCGCCAGCGTCTCGGCGTCGCGGCCGCGCGTGACCACGCAGGTGTAGCCGCCCACGTCCAGGGTCCACAGCGGGAACCCCGAGAGCCCGGCGGACAGCAGCGCGCGCAGGTTGCCGGGCAGACCGTCCCAGCGCTCGAAGTCGGTGTTCGAGTCGCCGCCCCAGAAGATCGGGGTGTCGCGCTGCTGCCCGGCCGCGCCCGAGCGCGAGAAGAACACGTAGTCGCCGTCGGGGCGCTCCTCGTCGAGGAGCTCGCGGTTGAGCTCGGCCCACAGGAGCGGCACGCGGTTGTGGTGCAAGAGGCCGTCCTCGCCGTCGTGGGCGACGATGTCGACGGGCGTGTACTCGCCGAAGTCGGCCATCCAGCCGTCGAAGCCGAGGCGAGCGCCGCGCCGCAGCTCCTCCTTGTACCAGGCGCGCGCGGCAGGGTTCGTGAGATCGACCTGCGCGCACTCGTCCATGAACATGGGAAAGCGGCGAGTCTGGCCGGCGGCGTCGCGCAGGAAGTACCCGGCGGCGTCGGCCATGGCGAAGTCGTCGTCGGCGACGCTGACGTAAGGATAGTAGTAGGCGAGGAACTTGATGCCGTCCTCGTGCAGCTCGCCGATCACGCGTTCGAGCTCGGGGTAACTCTTGCGGCACGGATGGCGCAGCACCGGGAAGATGGCGTCGTAGCTCCACTTGCTGTCGCCGAACGGCTTGCGCTCCATGCCCTGCCAGTCCTCGGCCCATAGCACCGAGCACGGGATGTCGTGCGCACGCGCGAGGCGGGCGACCTCGCGCACACGCTCCTGGCCGCCGATGGCGTCGAGCCAGGGGCCGAGGGCCCAGTCGGGCAGCCCGCGCGGCAGGCCGTCGGTCAGCTGGGCGAAGCGCGCGATCAGCTGCGCCGGCTCGGGGCCGTAGATCACGATGATCTCGAGCTCGCGCGTCAGGATCTCCGCGCGCAGGGTGTCGGGATCGCTGGCGCCGACGTCGAAGAAGCCGGGCGCCAGCGTGCGCACCCAGACCCCGTAGCCGCGCGACGACAGGAACCAGGGCACGGGCTTATAGCTGACCGCCGGGCCCTTGGGGAACGGGTTCCACGGCACGCCCAGCTGGGTGAGCCGCGGCGACAGGGTCTCGCCCAGTCCGATGGCGCCCTCTTCGGCCCAGGTCTCCAGGCGCCAGCCGCGCTGGTCGACGGCGTTACAGCGCTCGCCGAAGCCCACGATGCGCTCGCCGGGCGCGAGCGGCAGGTCGAAGGCCACGTGGTTGGCGGCCGGCCCGCGCGCGGTCACGCGCAGGCGCACGCCGCCCTCGCAGGGCTCGATGTGCGGCGGTGCGAGCTCGCGCGCGCCCTGGGTCTGGCGCAGGAACCAGGTCCACATGCCCATGATCGGGCGCGTGCGCACCTCGACCTCGAGCTCGCGGAAGCGCATCGACGCGGCGACCTCGTGGGCACCAGCGACCCGCCGGGGCAGCGGCGTGGGTGCCGGGGGCTCACCGCGCAGCCGATGGTAGGCCGGCGACGGCGAGCTGACGCTCTCGCCGAGCGCCTGCGCGGCAAAGGCGACGTCGATGAAGGGACGGTAGCGGGACGGACGCAAGACGGACATAGCACCTCACCAGCGCGACAGAGGGACGAAGGGCGCGATCGGGCCCTCGAGCAGGAACGGGAACAGGTGGCGCCGCTGCCGCTCGCTGTAGCCGAGGCGACCGATGCCCAGGTAGCGCCCCTCGCCGACGCGGCGGAGCTCGTCGCGCATCGTCGCGATCGGGCCGCGGTTGAAGGGTGAGTAGTCGAGGTGGAACGAGCTGCCGTCGTCGAGCGCCGAGGCGCCGATCCAGGTGCGCATGCGCAGCGCGCGACGCACGCCGAGGACGGTGCGGAAGCTGTTGTAGCCGTGGCCGCCGTCGGGCCAGCGCGGCGCGAAGGCCTTGCCGAGCCAGCGTCCGGGCAGGTTCACCATCGCGTGCGCGACCAGCTCGGCGGCCAGCGAGCCCTGATCGAGGAGGCTGGCGCGGAACTCGCCGTCGAGCTCGGTGAGCGCGGGCGGAGGCAGGCGGCGGAAGAGCGCGATCAGCGCCGCGCTGGACATGTGCTGCAGGCGCGGGCTCCCGGAACGCTCGTCGCGCGCAGAGGGGTGGCCCCGGAAAGACGAGCGCGCGCGCGCGAGGTGAACGGCGTCCATTCGAGCCACGCTAGCGCTCGCGCCGCGTGGCGGCGATGACCCGGGCGGCCAGCGGGCTCACCGTTACGGCCGCGCGCGCACCCGCGCGCGCCGGCGGGTGCGCCGGCCGGCCCGGTCGCTCGACGGGCCGCACGGGTCATCGAGGACGCGCGCGCGCTCGGGCATCGTGAGCGGGTGTCATCATCGAGCACTTCGTTCCGGGTAGTGCGCGCCAGAGGCCCCGCCGGTCTGACGGTCGCGGCCTCGATCGGGCTCTTGCTCGCGCCCGCGGCGGCGCGCGCCGCCGGCTCGTACATCGGCCACAACGGCGGCGCCGCGGCGCAGCGGGCGG
>JBKJOI010000792.1:0-11306 GCA_046595695.1 Haliangiales bacterium
CAAGTTGGCGCCGTTGTTGCGGTTATTTCGGCCGGCCGCCGCGTCCGCCGCCACCGCTGCGGCGAGCGCGGCGTGCGGCCCGGTGGTCCCGGTGGTCTTGCTCATGGCCGACGGCGACACCGCCAGCTGCGGCCCCGTCCCGCTCTTCACCGGGCCCGAGCCGGTCGCGTCCACATGGATGTGCGTGATCACGCCGCCGCGCGTGGGCGCGAGCACCTGGCCGCTGACGTCGTCGCGCTTCGACATCCTGACCTTCACGACGCCGCGGATCGACTCGCGCGCGATCAGGTCCGCGGGCGTGGGCAGCGCTGGCGACGACGCGCGCGCGTCGAGCGCGCCGAGCGGCACGAACGCGGGATCGCCGTAGAGCACGTAGCTGGCCCAGCCCAGGCCGCCCTCGCCCTCGGCGACGATCACGGCCTCGCGCGCCCGCCGCACCGCCGCGCCGACCGAGCGCCCGCGCGCCAGCTCGGCGTAGAACGCGCGCGCGAACGACTGCGAGTGCGCGTCGACGATCTCCCACTGCGTGCCCAGGTAGAACTTCACGCCCGAGAGCAGGAACGCGTTGGCCAGGCCGAAGACCCGCCCGGGATCGTCGGCGCGCCAGGCGCTCTCGTGCGACGACGCGCACGCGTTCGAGAAGACCAGGAGCGGCATGGGCCGGCCGCCGGCGAGCGCCGCGACGTCGCGCGCAGTCAGCTTGCCGTCGGCCATGTGCCAGCCCGAGGCCTCGGGATCGCCGCGATCGTAGTCGGCGTGGCCGGCGAAGTGGACGATGTCGTAGTCCTTCACGACCTTGCGGATGAACTCGACTGGCTTGCCCGAGACCACGCGCGCCATCACGTCGGGGTTCGCGTCCATCTCGGTGGCGATGGACTGGCCCTCGTCGGCGACCGCGCGCAGATCGCCGCGCGGGTCGCTGCAGACGATCAGCATGCGCGCCGGCCGGCCCATGCGCCGGGCGCCCTGCGCGCGGCGCGGCTGCGGCGTGGCCACCGAGCGGCCGAGGTCGAAGCGGCGGCACAGGAAGGCGCGCCCGTCGTGGAGCAGCTCCCAGGGCACCGCGACCAGAGCCTCGTCGAGCTCGAGCTGCACCGCGCGGCCCTCGGCGTCGGCGAGCTCCTCGCGCACCGCCTCGGGCACGAGCGCACGGAAGAGCTCCTCGCCGTGGCCGCGCAGATCGTGCAGGCAGGCGGCGGTCAGCGTGCGCGCGCGGTTGCCGCGCGTGAGCACTGCGACCAGCTCGCGCGACGCGGCCAGCACGCGCTCCTCGTCGAAGGGCAGGTAGGCCTTGTGCGAGAGCGTGTCCTGCGCGACCGCGCACTGCAGCCGTCCGCCAAACGCCGAAAAGCTGAGCCGTACCGGTCCCGACGACATCGAGCCGGCGATTATAACCGCTCACCTCGGGCCGCGCGGTCTGCCTTCTCGACCCGCTGCGCCGGATCGGCGAGCGCGGCGGTGAGCAGATCCCCGACGCGACCGCCCGCGGGCCCCGGAATCAGCAGATCCTCGCCGGCCAGCTCGACCAGCGGTGCCAGCGCAAACGCCCGCACCACCAGGCGTGGATGGGGCAATGTCAGCCGCGGCGGCCCGGGATCGTCGACGACCAGGTCGTCCCAGAGCAGCAGATCCAGGTCGATCGGACGCGGCCCGACGCGCAGCTCCCGGCTGCGGTCGCGCCCGAGCGTGGCCTCGATATCCAGCAGCGCGCGCAGGAGC
Source organism: Haliangiales bacterium (assembly GCA_046595695.1). Taxonomy (GTDB): domain Bacteria; phylum Myxococcota_A; class Polyangia; order Haliangiales; family SHYZ01; genus JBKJOI01. The sequence continues at coordinate 1,720 of JBKJOI010000792.1, forward strand.
TCCACCGGCCGCAGGCCGCGCAGGACCACCAGGCAGGCGGTGTTCATGAACGCCGCCTGATCCTGCACCGGCCCTACCGGCGAGGTCCGCCAGACCGACGCGCGCCGCACCGAGGCCACGCGCTCGAGCGCCGCGATCGCCGCCGCCGCCGCGTCGAAGCGCGCGCACACCGCGGCGTCGCCGCCGACGTTGCCGCCCATGCCCACGTACGCGCGCGTCCGGCCGCGACCCATGTGTCGAGTCTATCCGTAGATGTAGTCGCGAGCGACCAGGCGGCGGGTGCGCAGCCAGAACTCGAAGGTGAAGCCGGGCCAGGTCGTCGAGTTGCGCCCGTGCGCGTCGATGTACCAGCTCTTGCATCCCGACGACCAGACGGCGTGATCCAGGCGCGGCGCGAGCTTGTCGTTGAACGCCCGCTGCGCGGGAGCCCGCACCTCGGCGAGCGTGGCGCCGCGCCGGCGGATCGCCTTCAGGCAGGCGATCACGTGATCGATCTGCGCCTCGATCATGAAGACCATCGAGTTGTGACCCAGGCCGGTGTTGGGCCCGGTCATGACGTACAGGTTGGGGAAGCCGGCCACCGTGGTGCCCAGGTAGGCCTCGATGCGGTCCTTCCAAGCGTCGTTCAGATCGACGCCGCCGCGCCCGCGGATGTGCATCGGCGTGATCATGTCGGTCACGTGGAAGCCGGTGCCGAAGATGATCGCGTCGACCGCGCGCTCCACGCCGCCCTCGGTCACGATGCCGCGCGCGGTGACCTCGGCGATGGCGTCGCCGATCACCTGGACATTCGGGCGCTCGAGCGCCGGGTAGTAGTCGTCCGACATGAGCACGCGCTTGCAGCCGGGCGTGTAGCTGGGCGTGACCAGCGCGCGCAGCCGCTCGTCGCGGAGCTGGGCGTGGATGTGCTTGCGGCCCATGTCAGCGGCGATCCTCATGATCTTGGGATCGACGACGAAGCCGAGCGCGCGCAGCTCCATGCTCCAGTAGATGAAGTAGCGGTAGAGCCGCTGCGTCACGGGCAGCAGGCCGAACAGCCGCTGCTCGCGCGGCGAGACCGCGCGATCATCGCGCGGGATCACCCAGGGCGGCGTGCGCTGGTACAGATCGAGGCGCTCGACCTCGGGCGCGATCTTGGGCACGAACTGCACGGCGCTGGCGCCGGTGCCGACGACCGCGACGCGCTTGCCGGGCAGCTCGAACGAGTGATCCCAGCGCGCCGAGTGGAAGCTCTTGCCGCGGAAGCGCTCGAGCCCGCGCAGCGTCGGGTACGCGGGCCGGCTGAGCGCGCCGACGCCGAGCACCAGGTGGCGCGCGGTGAGCTTCTCGCCTCCGCGCAGCTCCAGGCGCCAGCAACCGGCGCGCTCGTCGAGCTCGGCGGTGGCCAGCTCGGCGTTCAGGCGAATGTGCGGGTGCAGCCGGTGCTCGTCGGCGACGCGGCGCAGGTAGGCGAGGATCTCCTCTTGCGGCGCGTACATGCGCGACCAGCGCGGGTTGGGTGCGAAGGAGAACGAGTACAGGTGCGAGGGCACGTCGCACGCGCAGCCCGGGTAGTCGTTGTCGCGCCAGGTGCCGCCGAGCGCGGGGCCCTTCTCGAACAGGACGAACGAGTGGTGCGTGCGCTGCTGCAGCTGGACGGCCATCCCCAGCCCGGAGAAGCCGGTGCCCACGATCGCGACGTCGACATCCACGGCCATGCCGGTGGGTACGGCCGTGCCGGTGCGCGCAACCCGCGACGGCTGCTTCATGCGGCGCTCCGGTACACCGGCGAGCTCGCGTACTCCGCCTTCCACTGCTCGAGCAGCGCGCTGTTGTCGAGCTGCCAGGGGTGGAAGCTGGGCCGGTAGTACGCCAGGTAGGGCTTCAAGAGCCGCAGCATGCCACCGGGCTCGACGAACAGGTACCTCACCAGCGCGGCCCATTCGCGCACCGAGAACAGCGTGCCGTCGACACGCGCCAGGCGCACTTGGTGCTCGAGCACCTTGGCCCAGAAGATCACCGTGGCCGCGGCCATGATCAGCGCGCGCTCGGGGTAGGTGCCGCCGGCGGCGCGGTAGACGTCGAAGGCGACCGCCTTGTGCTCGTTCTCCTCGGCGGCGTGCCAGCGCCAGAGCGCGGCCATGACCGGATCGGCGCCCGCGAGCATGCGCGCGTCGCTCAGGATCATGTGCGCCATGAGCGCGGTGAAGTGCTCGAGCGCGCAGGTGATCGCGAGCCGCCAGCGCTTCTTCGTGACCCGGGTGACGCGCGCGAGCAGGCGCACGACGCGGCCTTCCATGGCGTCGACCGGGTAGCCGTGCGCGCGCAGCATGTCGTTATAGCGGACGTGCTCGCGGCCGTGGCAGCCCTCCTGGCCGGCGAACAGGCGCACGTCGCGCGCGAGCGCCTCGTCGGTGACGTGCTCGCGGTGGGCGTTGACCGCGGTCACGAAGAAGCGCTCGCCGGCGGGGAAGAAGATCGACAGGTTGTCGAAGAAGCGGCTTACCGCGCGCCGACCGCCGTGCCAGTCGCGCGGGATGCGCGTGGGCTCGACCGGGAAGCGAACGTTGCGGATCTCGAACGGAGGAGCGGCGTTCGAAGGTGCATCGTGCGGAGGAGCATCGTGCGCAGCGGCGTCGGCATCGTGCATGGCTTCACCTCGCGGCCAATGTGACGCGCTGCGCCATCGCGTGGCAGGTTCGCCGGGTCCAGGTTATTGTCATTTCGGGCCACGCGGCCAGGCCGCCACGCGCGGCGTCCGGCGCGGCGAACCATGAGCACCACCGAACACGAACGCGAAGCCTCCCTCCCCGCGGTCCACGCGCTGCACCTGGTGACCCTGGTCGGCCGCTGGAACGTCGCGCCCGAGGATCTACTCGCGCCGCTCGGGCTACGCGAGGCCACGCTCGCCGACCCGGGCGCGCGCCTCAGCATCGCCGAGGTCGAGGCGCTGATCGCGCGCGCTCGCACGCTGACCGGCGAGCCCGGCCTGGGCCTCTATCTGGGGCTGCAGATGCGCATCTCGTCGCACGGTTACCTGGGCTTCGCGGCGATGAGCGCGGCGACCGTGGGCGACGCCATCGCGCTGGCGACGCGCTTCGCGCCGACCCGCACCGGCGTGCTCGGGCTGCGCCTGCACGTGGAGGGCGACACCGCCGCGATCGTGGTCGAGGAGCGTGCGCCGCTGGGCAGCGCGCGCGACGTGGTGATCCTGTCGCTCCTGGTGGGCATCTGGCAGATCGGCCAGGCGCTGACCGGGCGCGAGCTGCGCGGCTCGCTCGAGGTCGCCTTCCCCGAGCCCGCGTACATGGCGCGCTTCCGCGCCGGCCTGGGCGAGCAGCTGCGCTTCGGCCAGCCGGCGCACCGGCTGGTCTTCGCCGCGTCGGTGCTGGCGCTGCCGATGCAGATGGCCGACCCGGCGGCGCGCCAGCTCGCCCAGGAGCAGTGCGAGCGCGAGCTCGCCGCCCTCGCCGTCGCCGACGAGCAGCGCGTGCGCGCCGCGGTGAGGCGCGCGTTGCCGCACGCCGCGGACGCGGGCGGCTTCCACTCGCTCGCGCAGGTCGCGCGCGCGCTCGGCCTGTCGCCGCGCACGCTCAAGCGCCGGCTCGCCGACGAGGCGAGCTCGTTCAGCGCGCTGCTCGAGGAGGCGCGTCGCGACCGCGCGCTGCTGCTCTTGCGCGACCCCGAGCTGCCGCTCGACCAGCTCGCCGAGCGCCTCGGCTACTCCGACGTCGCCAACTTCACGCGCGCGTTCCGCCGCTGGACCGGCACGACGCCCGGCGCGTTCCGGCGCGCGCGTGGCGGCGACCCGGAAGTCTGAGGCGCGCGCCCCGCTTCAGAAGCGCAGCGAGACGCTGGTCTGCAGCGAGGTGTCGGTGCGCTTCACCAGGTCGGGCGGCGCGCTGTCGTGCACCAGCACGAAGGCCGTCTTGAAGGTGAAGCGCGTGGTCAGCGTGACCTGCAGCTGGCTCTCGCTGAAGACCCGGTAGTCGCCGAAGTCGCCCAGGTTGGGCTGCACGTAGACGGTCTCGACGAACGTGACCTTGTCGTTCGCCGCGGTCGTGAACAGCAGGTAGCTCGAGGCGCGGTGGGTGTTCGACGTGGCGCCGGCGTCGTCGGCGCCCATGCGCGCGTCGAGCTCCTCGCGCTCGAACATGTAGGCGACGCCGAGCACGAGCCCGGCGTGCGGGTTGTTCGAGATCGTGAGCCGCGGCCCGGCGCCGACCAGCGCGCGCAACTCGAGCCGGCGGAACTTGTCGTACTCGTGCTGCACGAACGCCTCGGCGGTGAGCCGCTCGCCCAGCTTCCAGCGGTAGCGCACGTGCTCGAAGGTGTTGCCGATGATCTGCGTCTCGTCCTCGCCGTACTCGCCGTACGCGCCGCGCACGATGCCGAAGACCAGGTGATCGCCGGCGCGGTAGCGCCCGACCGCGGCGCCCGAGACGGTGAACAGCTCGACGTTGCCGGTGCGCCAGTCGAGCCCGACGTCGAGCGCGCCCGAGACGCCCTCGGGCGTCTCCTGCCCGACCAGGCTCTGCACGTTGACAATCTGCGCGTGCGCCGCGCGCGGCACGCCGAGCAGCAGCACGCACGCGGCGACGGCCGCGAGTCCCCCCCGGAACACGTTCATGCAGACCCCCAGGAGGAGGAGCTTACACGCGGATCGACTTCATGCGCTCGACCGCCTCGGCGAGCCGCTGCTTGTCGGCGCACACCGTGAGCCGCACGAAGCCCTCGCCTTGCGCGCCGAAGCCGGTCGCCGGCGTCGCGACGATGCCCGCCTCGGTCAGCAGGCGGCCCGCGAAGTCCATCGACGACGAGCCCTTGGGCACCGCGACCAGGCAGTAGAACGACGCCTCGGGGGTGAGCACGTCGAAGCCGAGCTGGGCCAGGCCGCCGCACAGGACGTCACGGCGCTCCTTGTAGATCGCGCGCATCTCGGCGACGCAGCTCTGATCGCCCTGCAGCGCCGCCATGCCGGCGCGCTGCACCGCCTCGAACACGCCCGAGTCGACGTTGGTCTTGACCTTGCCGAGGCCGCCGACGAGCTCCTTGTGCCCGAGCGCGAAGCCGACGCGCCAGCCGGTCATGTTGTAGGTCTTCGACAGCGAGTAGAACTCGATGCCAACGTCCATCGCACCCGGCGTGGCCAGGAACGAGGTCGGCTTCTTGCCCTCGTCGAAGTACATCTCGCTGTAGGCGAGATCCGACGCGACGATGATCTCGTGCTCCTTCGCGAAGGCCACGACCTCCTCGTAGAAGCCGGGCGGCGCCAGCGCGGCGGTCGGGTTGTTGGGGTAGTTGATCCACATGACCTTCGCGCGCTTCGCGATGTCCTTCGGGATCGCCTTCAGATCGGGCAGGAAGCCGTTCTCGCGCCGGAGCGGCATGAGGTAGACCTCGCCGCCCGAGAACTTGGTGCCGGTCGCGTACACCGGGTAGCCGGGATCGGGCACCAGCACCAGGTCGCCGGGGTCGACGAACGCGACCGGGAAGTGCGCGATGCCCTCCTTGGAGCCGATGAGCGTGACCACCTGCGACGCGGCGTCGAGCGTGACGCCGAAGCGCTGCTGGTAGAAGTCGGCGGCGGCGCGGCGCAGCTCGATCATGCCGGCGTACGACGGGTAGCGGTGCGTGCCCGGGTCGGCGGCGGCCTTCTGCATCGCGGCGACGATGTGGCCGGGCGTCGGCAGATCGGGGTCGCCGATGCCGAGATCGATGAGATCGGCGCCCTTGGCCTTCTGCTCCGCTTTCAGCTCGTCGATGCGAGCGAACAGATAGGGCGGAAGGGACTGGATGCGCTGGGCGACCTGGATCTTCATGGCGACGACTCTCCTTGGTGCTGCGTCCGATGGCTGCGTCCGATGGCTGCGTCCGAATGCTTCGGCGTGATTCTTATGCGGCCGAGGCGGCTTCGTCCACGACCGGATTCTCGAGCACGCCGATACCCTCGATCTCGATGGCGACCACGTCGCCCGCGACCAGCGGGCCCACGCCCGGCGGCGTGCCGGTGGTGACCAGGTCGCCTTCCTCGAGCGTCATGCACCGGCTCGCGAACTCGATGATCGCGGCGATGTCGAAGATCATGTCGGCGGTGGTCGAGTCCTGGCGCACCTGGCCGTTCACGCGCGTCACGATGCGCAGGTTGCCCGGGTCGAGCCCGGCAGCGACCGGCACCACGCGCGGCCCGATCGGGCAGAACGTGTCGAAGCCCTTGGCGCGCGTGTACTGCACGTCCTTGACCTGCAGGTCGCGCACGGTCACGTCGTTGACCACGGTCCAGCCGGCCACGTGGTCGAGCGCGTTCGCCCGCGACACGCACCGGCAGCTGCGCCCGATGACGAAGCCGAGCTCGCCCTCGAAGTCCGTGCGCTGCCAGCTGCGCGGCCGCACGATGGCCTCGCCCGGCCCGAGCAGCGCCGAGGGCGGCTTCAGGAAGAAGAGCGGCTCATCGGGAATGGGTTTCTTCATCTCGGCGGCGTGGGCGCGGTAGTTCAGCCCGACACCGAGGATCTTCGAGGGTCGTACATGTAGGACCGACGGCATGGACCGGCCTTTTAACATGAATGCAGGGCCCTGGCGCGTTGCCCGGAAGTCGTTTGCCGGGCTACAATTCGTCGAGAATGGCTGCGTCGCGAAAGCCGACGTCTCTCGGGATTCCCGCGCCGGCGTCCCCGGCCGTGACGACCCCGATGAGGCCGAAGCCCACACCCGTGGAGCTGGAGACACCGGCCGCGCTCGACGACGACGCGCAGGGCGAGCACACGACCATCGACGGTGCTCCTGAGCAGAAATTTATGCCTGCACCGGAGCGCGGCGACGCCGTCGGCGAAGGTCGCTGGGAGGTGAGCACGGTCGCCGAGAAGGGCTCGAGCATGCGGCAGCTCACGCCGCTCGGCGAGCAGGCCATCGCGGCCGGCTCGGCGCCGGGCGCGGCCAAGCCGGCCGAAGCGCGCGCCGAGAGCTCGGCGCGGGTGCTCGTCGACTTCGACGACTCGCGCATCGGCGGCCCCACCAACGTCGACGACCACTCGCTGGTGAACATGCCCACCGCGGTCAGCCGCAGCTCGCTGAACGCGGCGCCGCGCAAGGACGGCGCGGGCGCGCCCGCGCTGGGCCGCCTGGTCGTGATCGGCGGCAACGATCGTGGCCGCGAGTTCGTGCTGTCGGTGCGCGAGACCACGCTGGGCCGCGGCGCCGACAACGACGTCATCCTCACCGACATCGCGGTCTCGCGGCACCACATCACGCTCTACGCCGACGGCGATCGCTACGGCGTGCGCGACATGAGCTCGGGCAACGGCACGCTCGTCAACGGCGTGCGCATCGTCGGCGACGTGTTCGTGCACGACGGCGATCAGCTCGAGCTCGGCAACACGCTCATCCGCTTCGAGCACCCCAGCGGCGGCTCTTCGCTGACCGCGCCGCCGCTGCGGCCGCCTTCGATGGCGGGCGCCGCTGCGCCGCAGGGCATGGGCGGCGGGGCCTCGGCGGGCGTGACCGGCATGCCGGGTGTGCCCGGCCTGCCCGGTGTCGGGCCGGCCATGCCACAGCCGAGCGCGGCGCCCGGCATGCTCGGCGGCGCGCTGCCGCTGCCGCCCGGGCTCGCGAACGCGATCTTCGCGCCGGCCGGCGGCGCGGTGCCGCCGCCGCAGCCGCTGCCGCCACCGTCGTTCGACGCGCCGCACTCGAGCGGCTTCGTGCCCGTGCCGCCGATGCTGGGGCCGCAGAATCCCTCGCCGCGCGCGATGGACCTGCTGAAGGGCCAGCGAAATTTGCTGATCTACATGGGCGCGGGCGTCGCCGCCTTCGCGCTGCTGGTGTTCGTGGCCGTGCAGCTCTCCGGCGGCAGCGACAAGCAGCACGCCGCGGTGTCGACCGAGGCGAACACCAGCCCGGCGCTGAACGCGCTGCTCGCCGACGTCGACCGGCCGGCGCCCACGCCGGCCACCATCCCCGTACCGGTCAACGTGCTGCCGCCGCCGCGCGCGAAGAAGGATCCGCCCGCGCCGGTGCCCACGCCGCCCGCGCCGGTCGTGCCTCCTGTGGATCTCGCGGTTGCCTCGGTAGACTCGAAGCGGCCCGTGCCCGTACCTGGGCCCGAGCCGCCCGTGGCAACGCCTGCCCCGAAGCCTGCCCCGAAGCCCGCCCCGAAGCCGCCCGCGCCCAAGAAGGCGCCGCCGCCGCCGCGCGTCATCCGTAAGGCGCCACCGCCGCCGCCCGCACCCAAGAACCCGGGCGCCGCGGCCGAGCGCGCCGCCGCCGCGCTCTACAAGAACAAGGACTGGGTGCGCGCCTCCGACACGCTGCTCACCGCGGCCAGCAAGGACACCGGCGCCAACGCGGACCGTCTCGAGGCGACGGCGCGCGACTACACGCAGGTCGGCATCGCGCTCGCCAAGGGCGACGGCGCGGCCGCGACAAACCCGGTCGCCGCGATGGCCGCGTACAAGCAGGCCTACATGCTCGACGCGCGCAGCGGCAAGGGCACCCACGGCGTCTACCTCAAGGCGCAGCTCGCCAAGGTCGCCCCGAAGGCGGCGCTTGCGCTGGTCGGGGCGGGCAAGTTCGAGCAGGCGCGCCTCGCCTGCGACGACGCCGCGCAGTACGGTGCCGGCGCCGACGCCAGCATCGGCCGGGTTCGCGGCATCCTGGAGAGCAAGGCCAAGGAGCTCTACGGCCAGGGCACCGCCATGTCCAAGAGCAAGCCCGACGAGGCCAAGGCGCTGTGGCGCCGCGTGCTCAAGATGGTCCCCGCCGAGAGCCCCTGGTACACCAAGGCCTACGCGGCGCTGAACAAGTCGATGAAGTCCACGTCGCAGGACGAGGACGAGTAACGCCCCGCGACGAACCGCCGCGGGAGGACTACTTCTTCGCCGCCGCGGCCGCCGCGCGCTTCTCCAGCACCTTCGCGATGCGCGCCTCGAGCTCGGCGAACTCGAACGGCTTGTCGAGAAAGTCGTCCGCCGCGTACAGCGGCGAGGTCATGGCGTTCATGGTCTCGCCGATCGCCGTGAGCACCAGGATCCCGATCTCCTTCGTGAGCGGATCCGCGCGCAGCTCCTTCGCGACCTCCCAGCCGTTCTTTCCCGGCATCATCACGTCGAGCACGATCAGGTCGGGCTTCCTGGCGCGCGCCTCGGCGAGCGTCTGCAGCCCGTCGGCGGCCTCGTACACGGTGTAGCCGCGCTTGGCGAGCCGGCGACTGACCAGCGACAGGATCTCCGGATCGTCATCGGCCACCAGGATCGTTGCGTGGACGGGCGACTGCTTGTCGGAGGACGTGGCCATGGAGCGACGCTACGACGGCGCCCGGACGATTTCAAGCGCGCGGCCGGCCGGGGCGCATGGTAGAAGTCGCCGTGGGCAAGACGGGGCGCCGCCTGCTGGTCTTCACCGGGCTGGCGATCGCGGTGCTGGCCGCGTTCTCGATCCACGCCGATCTGGGCAAGATGGGCGATCGGCTCGCACACTTCGCGCCCGGAGCGATGGTGGCGGCGCTCGCGCTCGCGCTCGGCAACTACGTGATCCGCTTCTTCCGCTGGCAGCTGTACCTGCGCCGCCTGGGCGCCGGCCACGTGCCGGTGGGCATCAGCGCGCTGGTGTTC
>JBKJOI010000799.1:0-12129 GCA_046595695.1 Haliangiales bacterium
CGCCAGCTGCGCCCAGTAGCTGTTCATCGGGTAGCCCTGCTCCTCGGCCATGCCGATGACCTCGGGCGACTCGCCCGGGACGTTGTAGTAGGTCCCGAAGATCACGTCGAAGATGGACAGGATGGCGCCGTAGTTGCGATTGCCCTCGGCGAGCCGGGTCGAGTGGTGCCAGCGGTGGATCTCGTTGGTGCTGAAGATCTTGTTCAGCACGCCGTAGCGGAGGTCCACGTTGCAGTGCTGGAAGCCGCCGCAGATGCCCAGGATCACCGTGTGCACGAGCAGCGTCTCCGTCGGGGCGCCGAGCAGGATGCACGGGAAGTAGCCCAGCACGTAGGTGAGCACGTGGTAGAGCGGGTGGATCCTGAAGCCGTTCAAGAGATACACGCGCTTGACCGCGTGGTGCACCGAGTGGAGCGGCCACCAGAAGGCGCTCTCGTGGCCGAGCCGGTGGAACCAGTACTTCACCAGCTCGATGAACCCGATGACCAGCAGGCACTGCGCCCAGAACGGCCACGTGGTCGGGAACACGTGCCAGCTGCTGGGCAGGCCCAGGTGGGTCAGGATCCACACCACCGCGAGCGGCCCGGCGACCTTGAACAGGCTCTCCACGCCGAACGCGACCGTCGCGATCGAGAACAGATCGGCGCCCACGTCGCCGTGCGACTGGTTCCAGCGGGGATCCCAGGGCAGGCGTCGCTCGGCGATGAACAGCAGCACCATGAAGAAGATCGGGATGGCCATCGCGGCCTGCACCACGGCCAGGTCGTGGGCGAGCGCGTAGCCCATGGCGGCCACGCCGGTGACCAGCGACACCGGGAAGAACAGCCACTGGAACGCGGTCACCCAGCGGTTCGGGCGAACCGCCATCATGCGCGCGGTCGTGGTCGGCAGGCGTGCGGTCGTGCTCATGAGGCTCCCGTGACGACCAGCTGCGCGGCGAAGGCGTGCGCGATCATCGTGACGTAGAAGGTGAACAGGAACGCCACCGCGGGCGGGCGCGCGGCGTGACGCTTGTGCCGGTGGCGCGCGAAGGCGACCAGGCCGTGGATCATGGGCGCGAGCACCAGGAGCGGCAGCCAGCCGGTGACGCGCGCGGCGCCGGACTGCGCCCAGGGCGCGAGCAGCCCGAGCACGAGGCCGAGTGCGGCCAGGCCGAAGCCGGTCGAGAGCACGAGCGAGCCGCCCAGGCCGACCAGCTGCGAGTACAGCCGCTCGCCCGAGCTGGCGAGGTGCAGCCAGCCCGACTTGCGCGCGAATTCGAAGTGCAGGAACGCGCACGCGTAGGCCACCACGAGCCACACCTGCTTCGCGTCGAACGCGGCGCCGGTCGCGTCCAGGAAGAACAGCAGCGTGTACACCGACAGCCCGACGTTGACCGGGTAGACGGTGATCAGGTTCACGAACAGGTTGTCGCGCACCGCCGCCGAGGCCTTCTCGAGCGGCAGCTGCAGGAGCCCGTAGGCCAGGTCGAGCACCAGCCAGCCGACCAGCACGAGCGCGATGGTCGCGTTCAGCAGGAGCACGGTGGCGGCGAACAGCACCAGGTAGACGGCGATGTCGGCGCGCGTGATCAGCCCCGCGACCAGCGGCCGGTCCGGGTTGTAGACGCGGTCGTAGTCGAAGTCCTTGATCTCGTCGACCATGCGCAGGAAGAACAGGCACAGGAACACCGACGCGACGAGGATCAGCGTGCGCGCGTCCCAGCGCCACGCGGTCGCGCCCGAGACGACGTGCAGGTTGCCCAGCAGCGACAGCGACCAGAGGCCGGCGAAGGCCAGGTGCAGCTTCGGCTCGAAGATGTTGTCGGCGAACGCCTTCAGGCGCGAGAAGAAGCCGGTCGGCCGCGCCGGTGTCGCGGTCGCCTGCAGCGTGGAGCCGAGGCGGCTCACGGCAGCTCCAGCACGGTCACGACGCCGGTCGAGCCGTCGATCTCGATCTTCGCGCCGTCGGGAATCCGGGTGGTCGCGCCGGGCAGCGCGACGATGGTCGGGATGCCGAACTTGCGGCCGGTGATCGCGGTGTGGGACAGCATGCTGCCGCGCTCGACGACCATGCCCTTGGAGGCGAGCATCAGGAACAGCCAGCCCGGATCGGTCTCGCGCGCGATCAGGATGAGATCGGGATCGATCTTGGCGAGCGCGTTGGGGTCGAGCACGACGCGCGCGGTGCCGCGCACCTTGCCCGCGCTCGAGCCCAGGCCCTTGAGCGGGCCGGTCGCATCGGTGGCGTCGGTCGGCGCCGCCGCTGGCGCGTCGAAGGCGTTCGAGCGCACCGGGCCGAGCGTGGTGATCTGCTCGGCGAGCGTGCGCTCCTGGTGGCCGGCGTGCTCCTGTCGGCGCAGATCGGCGAGCGCCTGCAGGTTCTCGGTGACGCCGGTGCCGTCGAGGTAACCGAAGACCTCGTCCTGGGTCAGGTGGTAGATGTCGCCTGCGGCGCGCAGCACGCCCTTCTTCACGAAGTCGGCGGCGATGCCGAGGAAGATCTTGCGCGACACGCCGAACAGCTCGGCGCGGCAGTAGCGCGAGTTCTCGCGGTGGCCGATGAGCCGGCGCAGACGCGGCAGGAGCGTGCGCAAGAGCGCGCGCTTGGTCGGCGAGCCGGCCAGCTTCTTCGCCAGGCGCGCCTCGGCCTCGGCGCGGACCTGGCGCTCGTGCGCACGCACACCGGCGACGGTCATGGCCTGCGCCGCGTAGCTCTGCACCATGCGCAGGAGCACCCAGGGCGTGTCGCGCAGCGCCGGTTGCTCGAGCTTGAGCTCCTGCAGGCCGCGGTCGCCGAAGCGCGCCAGGTGCTGCTCGAGCTGCGCGGTGAAGCCGGGCTCGAGCTCGCCGCGCTCGGCCATGGCCCAGAGCGTACGGTCGTCGTGCGCCGCGAACGCGGCGGCCAGCGGCGTGTTCGCGCGCACGGTCTCGGCCAGCGCGACCGCCGAGAGCAGGATCTCGACGCTCATGAGCTGCTCGTCGCCACACAGCAGATCCGAGAGCAGCCCGGGGTCGTCGTCAGAGAGGCGCCACTTCGCGAACAGCTTCTCGACCAGGCCGTAGAGCGGGATGAGATACGCGTCGGTGGTGAGCGTCACGCCCCACTGGTTGCCGACCTGCGTCCAGATGTCGAAGAAGCGGTTGCGCAGGACCATCGCGTCCTCGTGCGCGCAGTCCTTGCCGCGCATGGGCGCGACCAGGTCCTCCCACCAGGCGTGGAAGCTGGCCATGCGCCGCTCGTGGGTGGCGAGCTGGTACGCGGTGGCCGCGATCGCGGGCGGCACCTTGGCCCACGTGCGCGCCTGCAAGGCGCGCCGGGCCAGCGTGCTACCGCCGTGCGTCTGGTAGGACGAAGGCAGGCCGATCATCTTCTCCCACGACGCCCCGAAGAGCGGGAACAGCGGGCTCTGCTTGTGCAGCAGGTAGAAGTGCGACAGGCAGTAGTACACGCGCCCGCCCAGGTAGCCGATCATGCGGTCGAGCGGCTCGAAGTTGTCGTGCAGCGTGCGCGGCGAGACGCCCAGCATGCGGTAGAGATCGAAGAAGATGACCCGGTAGAAGTAGCGCGCGAAGGTGTAGGTGAGCACCGTCGACACGCCCGGGTAGGACTCGGTGACGTTGGTGTTGGTCCAGACGCGCTGGCGGCCGTAGTCGAAGGCGATCGGGCGCGACTGCAAGAGGTGCACCTGGCCGTCCTCGGTGAGCGTGCCCTCGATGTCCTGCGGGCAGCCGAACAGCGCCTCGACGCGGCGGCCGTAGTCGGTGACCGTGCCCAGCTCGGCGTCGCTCAGACAGGCGGGCGCCACCAGCGCCTCGTCGACGGGGCGCTCGATCAGGCCGTGGCCGGCCGCGTGGTCGAGCGTGAGCATGCGCCGCTTGGGCGTGAGCTCGTGCGTGATCTCGCCGGTCTTGCCGTTCACGAAGTAGTGGTCGACCTCGACCTTCTCCTGCACGACGCCCTCGCCGATGCCGTGGCCGGCGACCAGCACGAAGTCGCGCGCCGCGGTCGTGGGGTTCGATGTGAACATCACGAACGAGCGTGTGCCCATGACCATGCGCTGCACGCCCACGGCCACGCCGAAGCCGGTGAGGTCCATGTGCTGGGCGTGGCGGTAGACCAGCGACTCCTCCGAGAAGCCCGAGGCCAGGCACAGCTTGAGCCGGTCCATGACCTCGTCGCGACGCACGTACAGGAACGTCTCGCTCATGCCCGCGAACGGGTTGTCGAGCGAGTCCTCGCTCTCCTCGAGCTTGTGGCCCACGGTGGAAGCGCGCACCGAGACCAGCGTCTCGGCCGGGAAGTGCGCGTCGAACGCGGCGTGCACCGCGGCGGTCTGCGCGGCGGTCCAGGTGATGGCCTCGAAGCGCTTCCGGATCTCGAGCGCCGCCTGCCGGATGCTGCCGTGGTCGGTGAAGTCGATGCCCGCGAGCAGCTCGTTCACGCGCGGGCGCAGCGCCGCGAACACCTGCTCGTAGAAGCCGATGGTGAGGCAGAAGAACTCGGGCACCGGCAGGCCGGCCTCGAGCATCACACGCTGCTTGGCGAACTTGCCGCCCACGGCGCGCGCAGCGCACGTGCCCTTGCAGCTCACCAGGGTCGGGGTCTTGACGAGGTTACGCATGATAGCTCTCCACGGCGCCGCGCATGGCGTCGACCGGATCGCGGCCGATGAGGTCGTCGCCGACGGCGGCGGCGAGCGCGCTGACGTCGCCCCAGTGCGACAGGCCGACCAGCTCGAGCCGCGTGGCCAGGCGATCGGCGGCGCGGTGGGGCAGGCGACGCAGGAGACCGGTGAGGCGCAAGGACACCGGCACGCGCACGCGCGGCGCGGCCAGGCCGAGCGCCGCGCCGAGCACGTCGGAGAGCTGCGCGAAGCTGAGCGGGCGCGCGAGCCCGACGTTGAGCGCCTGCTGGACCGGCGTGCCGCTGCGCTGCCGCTCGACCACGTTCTGCGCGAGGCGCACGATCACGCGCGCGTAGTCGGCGACGTCGATCACCGAGAAACGTTGCTCGCCCGAGGCGATGCCGATGCGCGCGCGGCGCAGCTTGGCCAGCGCGGGCAGCACGAAGCGATCGCCGCGGCCGACCACGAAGCGGGGCCGCAACAGGAAGGCGGTGAGGCCGCGGAGGCTCGCGAACGCCTCGATGTGCTTCTCGGCCAGGCGCCGGCTGATCGGCAGCGCGGTGTCGGGCCGGGGCAGGACGGTCTCGCTGACGCCGTCCTGCGCACCGTTGCCGTAGACCGACATGGAGCTGCCGTAGATCACGCCCAGCATCCGCGCGCTCGATCGTTCCAGCAGCTGCCGGGTCGCCTCGACGTTGGTGGCCAGGTAGCCGGTGCCGTCGGAGTCGATGTGCTTGACCGCGAAGTGCACGAGCACGTATGGCGCGTCGGGCTCGAGGTCCGCGGGCAGCCGTTCCAGGCTGCCCGATACCTTGGTGAGGAACGGATAATCGGGCACGGCGCCTTTGCGGCGCAGTAGCGCGCGCACGCGCACGCGGCCCGCGGGCCAGGTCGCCAGCTCGCGCAGGAGCGCCTGACCGACGAAGCCGCTTCCGCCGAGGAGCAGAATGTTCAGGGTGGGTGCCATGGCGGTTACCACAGGAGCGGCAGGAGCCGCGCGCGGTCCTGCGCGTAGTCGTGGTAGCCGGGCAGCTGCAGGAGCGCGAGCTCCTCGACGCGGATGCGCAGCACCATGGCCGGCAGGAGCAGCACGAGCAGCGCCGCGGCCGTATACGGGTTCAGGAAGAAGATCACGACGCCCAGGTGCGCGGTCAGCATGCCGGTGTACGCGGGGTGGCGCACCAGCCGGTACGGGCCCGTGCTGACCACCTGGTGGTCGCCCATGACGCGCACGCGGTGCGAGTAGAACTTGCCCAGCGTGCGGATGGCGGTGAGCCGGAAGGCGACGCCGGCGACGAAGACCGCGAAGCCGACGAACATCCACGGGTTGAGCTCGGTCCACACCGTCGGCCCGGCCAGCGCCGCGATCACGGTCAGCGCGCGGCCGAGCGCGTAGGCCTCGCAGGTGCCGCGATCGGCGCGGGTCTCGCCCTTCTTGTTCTCGGTGAGCGCGACGCGCGACTCGAGCAGCAGCCAGGCCAGGTAGGCGGCGACGAACACGAGGCCGAAGAAGCGCATGCCGCCGTGCCAGCCCGACAGCTTGTGCCAGGTCAGCGCGACGATCACGGCGGCGAAGCCGATCGCGAACACGAGGGGGAGACGATTGCGAAGCTGGCTCATGGGTGACGGTGCTCCTCGGGAGGACGGGCCGCGGCAGCGCCGTGGCGCACGCGCAGGTACACGTCCTTGGTCAAGAGTTGGGCGGTGAGCCGGCAGTGGCCCACGACCTCGTCGCCGAGCAGGAGCTCGGTGGCGAAGTGCGCGAAGGTGCTGGCCGAGACGGGTGCGCGCGGCTGCAGCCGGTGCGAGAGCGTGAGCAACGCGCCGCGCGGCGGCGGCACGTCGAGCACGAGGTCGACGCCGACCAGGTTCATGGGCATGCCGAGCGGCACGCCGTACTCGGCGTGCACCAGCCCGGTCAGGAGCTGGCGCGCGGCTTCCAGCACATAGAGCGGCGAGACGTACCGCGGGTCACCGGCGGCGAGCAGGTGCCCGGCCGGCGGCTCGAGCAGCTCGGAGCGCGCCACGCCGTCACGGACGACCCACTGCGCGATGAGGACGTTCTCGGCGCGAACCTTGTGCAGCAGCTTTGCGTCGGCGGGCACGATGATCGGACGCGTCGCTGCGGGGGTGGGCGCGGGCGCGCCGAGCGCGGGCACGGGCGCAGCGAGCGCCTTCATGGTGCACACCGGCAGGCCGTTCTGCACCGCGCGGCAGGTGAGGCTCTCGTCGCTCGAGGGCAGGAGCTCGAGCGTGGTCGGGCGGTCCTTCTCGCAGAAGCGCGGGAAGGTGAGGCGGAGGTGACGCAGCACGCCGCCGCGGGTGGCGCGCGCGGCCTCGACGAGCTGCAGGAGACCCTCGACCATGAGGATGCCGCTCACGTGATCGAGCGGGTGATCGAAGAAGTACGGGTCGGCCTCGTCGACGCGCAGGTTGGCGCGCACGACGCCGTCCGGGCCGCGGCCGGGCGCCACGAGCACGACCTGCTCGGGCGCGCGCGGGTGCGCGAGCGTGGGCGCGTGGACGTGGTCGTCGCCTTCGGCACCCGAGCGGCCGAGCGCCTTGAGCGTCTGGCGCAGGTACGACGCGGTCAGGGTCAGGTGCGAGCCCGACAAAAAGCTGAAGTGATCGCCGGGCAGCGTGTGCAGCGCGTCGATGCCGGCCAGCCAGCGCTCCCAGTCACGCCCGGTGGCCTCGTGGCCGCTGCCGAGCAGGGTCGCCTCGGCGCGCAGCACCGTCGCGGTGGCCGGGCACGGCTGCGCCTCGTAGCGGCCGAGCAGCGTCAGGTTGCGCTCGAACTCGGCCATGAGCTGGCGCAGCTCGGCTAAGGTGAGCGCGCGCAGCGCGTGGTTCTGCGCGCGCGCCTTGCGCAGGAGCAGCTCGATGGCCTGCTCGGGCGCGGCCTCGAGGTCGTCCTCGGCGGCGTGACCCAGGCGGATGCCCAGGCTCTGCGCCATGAGGCCGAGCACGTAGCCCCGGGTGGGCTCGCGCGGCACGCTGCCGGGCGCGGGCGCGTCGAGCAGGAGCAGGCACTCGACCTCCTCGCCGGCGGCCTCGAGCTGGCGGGTCATCTCGAAGGCGAGCACGCCGCCCATCGACCAGCCGCCCAGGCGGTAGGGGCCGTAGGGCTGGCGGCCGCGCACCAGCTTCACGTAGTGGCTGGCGAGCGCCTCGAGGCTGGCGAAGCCCTGCGCCGGCGCCGCCGCGCTCGTCCCGGCGAAGGTCGGCGACTGCACGGCGACGAGCGGCTGCGAGCCGAGGTGGCGCGACAGCTCCTGGTAGCAGTGCACCGAGCCGCCCACGGGATGGACGAGGAAGAGCGGCGTGACGCTGGCGTCGCCGCGGTGCAGCTCGACCAGCGGCGAGGCTGCGGCCGGCCGCGCGCGGCCGCTCTCGGCGCGCGCGAGCTCCTCGCCCAGCTGCTCGGTCAGCTCGTCGATGCTGGCGCCGCGGTGCAGGGCGGCCAGGTCGAAGCCGATCTCGAAGGCGTGCTCGATGCGCGTCACGATCTCGATGGTCGCGAGCGAGTCGACGCCCAGCGCGTCGAGCGGCTGCGTCGCGGGCAGCTCGTCGGGGCCGCGCTTGAGCGTGCGCGCCACGATGCGGCGCAGCGCCTGGCCCAGGAACACGCCGCGCTCGCCTTCGGGCAGGCGGCGCCACTCGGCGCGCGGCGTGCGCACGCTGCCGTCGGGAACCAGGCGGATGCCCTCGATCACGGCGGCGGGCGTGCCGTCCTCGGCGTAGGCGGTCACGTCGACGACGCAGGTGGGCGTGCTGGTCATGTGGTGGCGCAGCCGGGCGTGCAGCACGAAGCTGCGCCCGAGCGGCGCCTCGAAGCGCGCCGAGCGCAGCTCGACCGGGAAGTAGGTGCCCAGGCCGTCGCGCGGGCAGACCGCGCCCAGCACCTGGTAGCAGGCGTGCCAGACCGAGTGCTTGAGCCACAGGTGGCCCGACCGCACGTCGTCCTCGTCGCGCGTCGTGACCTCGGCGAGCACCTCCGAGGGCGCCCACAGGAGCCGCCGGATGGCCGGGTTCGGGCTCGTGCAGTACTCGAGGCCGCTCTCGCGCGTGCTCTCGTACCAGGCGTCCACGTCGAGCTCCTCGACGATGCGCTCGCGCAGGAGCTCGAGCGGCTCGCTGGGCGCCTCGAAGCCCTCGCCGGCGCTGAGCTTGCTCTGCGCGATGCGGCGCCACTTGTCGGGCTCGTCCTCGGCCCAGATCTCCATGCGGAAGTCGCGCTCGCCGTCGGGGTCGCAGAGCGTCTGCACGCGGCAGGCGTCGTTCTTGCCGATGCGCAAGAGGCCCTCGAGCCGCAGCTCGCGCACCTGCCGGTGCTCGTCGGGGAAGAGCTCGTGCTGCGCGGCCAGCGCCATCTCGAAGAAGGCGAGCAGCGAGGCGCGGCGCTCGGCCGGGTCGACCGGCACCGGGAAGAACGCGGGCCCGGGCAGGCGGATCTCGCCCTCGAAGTGACGCGTGCGCGCGGCCAGGCGCGGCGAGGACAGCGGCCGGCCGAGCAGCGGGTGGTGGCCGCGCGTGGCGCTGGTCGCGGTCGGCAGCGCGTGCGCCTCGGCGCTGAACCAGCAGCGCGTGCGCTCGAACGGGTAGTGCGGCGCCGCGCTGCGCGCGGGCGCGAAGGGCGCGTCGAAGGCCTCCCAGTCGAGCGCGGCGCCGGCCTCGTAGAGCGCGGCGACGCTGCCCGTGAGCGTGGCCCAGTCGTCACGCACGCCGTCGAGGGAGGCGAGGAACTGGAAGTCGGCCGCGGGCAGCATGCGGCGCGCCATCTGTAGCAGCACCGGCCGCGGGCCGACCTCGACGAGCACGCCGACGTCGAGGCGCGCGAGCTGCCCGATGCCGTCCGCGAAGCGCACCGGCGCGAGCACGTGCGCGACCCAGTACTCGGCCGAAGCCAGCCGCGTGGTCTCCAGCTTGCCGGTCAGGTTGGACAGCACCGGGATCGTCGGCTCGCGGTAGGTGAGCCGCTCGGCCACGCGCCGGAACTCGGCGGTCATGGGCTCCATGAGCGGCGAGTGGAACGCGTGCGAGACCGTGAGCTTCTTGGTCTCGACGCCGCGCTGCTTGAGCACGAGGCGCGCCTTCTCCAGCTCGCCCTGCGCGCCGGAGAGCACCAGCTGGCCCGGGCCGTTGAACGCGCCGATCGAGAGCCGCCCGGCGAAGCGCTGCAGCACCTCGGTGAGGTCGCGCTCGTGCGCGAACACCGCCAGCATGCCGCCCGGATCGGGCAGGCCGTGCATGAGCCGGCCGCGCGCCTCGACCAGGGTGAGGCCGTCTTCGAGGCTGAGCACGCCGGCGACGGTCGCGGCGGCGATCTCGCCCAGGCTGTGGCCCATGACCACCGTGGGCGTGACGCCCCACGACTGCCAGAGCTGCGCCAGCGCGACCTCGAGCGCGAAGAGCGCGGGCTGGGTGTAGTCGGCGCGCGCCAGCAGCGTCTCGGCGAGCGCGGCGCGCTCGGCGGTCGGGTAGAGGAGCTCGAGCAGGCCGTGCTCGCGCAGCGGCCGGAGCGCGCGGTCGCAGGCGTCGAGGGTGGCGCGGAACTGCGGGTGCGTCTCGTACAGGCGCCGGCCCATGTCGACACGCTGCGAGCCCTGGCCGGTGAACAGGAACGCGACGCCGCGCGCGCCGGGCGGCGTGCGCTCCTCGGCGCGTCGGCGCACGAGCGCGTCGGCGAGCTCGCGCGCGTCCGTGCCGGTGACGGCCAGGCGCGCCTCGCGGAAGTGCCGGCGGTGCACGTCCGCCTCGTGGCAGAGCGCGGCGACGTCGAGCTCGGGCGCGGCGAGGCGCGTGGCGTAGGCGTCGCCCAGTCGGGCGAGCGCCGCGTCGGTGTGCGCGGAGAAGGCGAGCACGTGCACCGGGCGCGGCGCGGCGGCGTTCGGGGCGGTCGTTGCGACGGCGGCGTCCGGCGCGCCGGGCGCGGCCTCGAGCAGCACGTGCGCGTTCGAGCCGCCGAAGCCGAACGCGCTCACGCCGGCGCGCCGCGGGCTCGCCGGCGCCGCCGCGGTCGCCTCGGGCCACGGCGCGGTCGCGCGCGGCAGCGCCAGCCGCCACTCGTCGAGGCGGAGCAGCGGGTTCGGCTCGTCGCAGTGCAAATTTCCCACGACGGCGCCGTGGTGCAGGCAGAGCGCGGTCTTGATCAGCCCGGCGATGCCCGCGGCGGCCTCGAGGTGGCCGATCTGCGACTTGACCGCGCCGAGCACGAGCGGCGCACAATCGGCGCGGCCCACGCCGTAGACCGCGCCGAGCGCCTCGGCCTCGATCGGGTCGCCCAGGCGCGTGCCGGTGCCGTGGGTCTCGACGAACTGCACGTCGGTGGGCTGCCAGCCGGCGCGCGTGAGCGCGTCGCGCACGACGGCCTGCTGGGCCAGCCCGTTGGGCGCGGTGAGCCCGTTCGAGCGGCCGTCCTGGTTGCACGCCGAGCCGTGGATCACCGCCCAGATGCGGTCGCCGGCGGCGAGCGCCTCGGACAGCCGCTTGAGCACGACCACCCCGCCGCCCTCACCGCGCACGTAGCCGTCGGCGTCCTTGCTGAAGCTCTTGCAGCGCCCGTCGGGCGCCATCATGCGGTTCTGCGAGAAGCTGACCGTGACGTCAGGCGCCAGCACCAGGTTCACGCCCGCGACCAGCGCGAGCTCGCAGTTGCCGTTGGCCAGGTTCATCGCCGCCTCGTGCACCGCGGTCAGCGACGACGAGCACGCGGTGTCGATGGCCAGGCTGGGCCCACGCAGATCGAAGTAGTAGGACAGGCGGTTGGCGTCGATCGACAGCGCGTTGCCGGTGCCGGCGTGCGCCGAGAGCAGCCCCGCGGTGCCCGCTTGCAGGCGCGCGTAGTCGTTGCCGCTGATGCCCACGAACACACCGGTGCGGCTGCCGCGCAGCGTGTCGGGGCGCACGCCCGCGTCCTCGAGCGCGTGCCAGGCGAGCTCGAGCAGGAGCCGCTGCTGCGGATCCATGGCGTCGGCCTCGCGCGGCGAGATGGCGAAGAACTCGGGATCGAAACGATCGACGTCGTCGATGAAGCCGCCGGAGCGCGTCGCCATCTTGCCGGGCGCCGACGGATCGGCGTCGAACCAGGCGTCCACGTTCCAGCGATCCGCGGGCACCTCGCGAATGGCGTCCTGGCCGGTGCGCAGCGCCTGCCAGAAGCCGTCCAGATCGGGCGCGCCGGGCAGCCGGCAGGCCATGCCGACGATGGCGATCGGCTCGTGCCGGGGCGGCGCCAGCGCGGGCAGGTCGGGGCGAGCCTCGTCGCCGGTCAGGTAGCGCGCGAGCTCGGTGACCGTCGAGTAGTTGTAGAAGAGCTGCGGCGACAGGCGGCGACCGAGGCGCGTCTCCAGCTCGCCGGTGAACACGACCAGGGTGAGCGAATCGAGGCCGAACGACGAGAACGACGCGTGCGGGTCGACGCTGGCCAGCGGGATGCCGAGCTTCTCGGCGATGAGCGAGGCGATGAGCAGCTGCGCGCGCGCGAGCGCGACGGGCGCGGGCGCAGCGGGCGCAGCGGGCGC
>JBKJOI010000116.1:0-8727 GCA_046595695.1 Haliangiales bacterium
GTTGGCCAGCTTCACGCCCATGTCGAGGCTCAGCACCTTGGTCCCGCACAAGATCGCGATGTCCTCGAGCATGGCTTCGGCGATCGTCGCAAGGCCATGCTCGAGGACATCGCGATCTTGTGCGGGACCAAGGTGCTGAGCCTCGACATGGGCGTGAAGCTGGCCAACGTCTCGGCCGCCGACCTGGGCGAGGCTGAGCTCAAGAGCCGTAAGGAGGCCTTCGACGACGCCATCAGCGCGACGCGGGCGGCGGTGGCCGAGGGCATCGTGCCCGGCGCCGGGCTCTCGCTCCTGCGCGCCATCGACGCCATCCATGCCGAGGCCGAGCGTTGCGACGGCGACGAGCGCACCGGGCTCAGGATTCTCGAGCGCGCGCTCGAGGCGCCGACGCGACAGATCGCCAGCAACTCGGGCCTGGACGACGGCGTCGTGGTCGAGAGGATGCGCGCCGGTACCGGCCATTTCGGCCTCGACGCGGCCACCGGCGTCTACGTCGACCTGGTCGCCGCCGGCATCATCGATCCGACCAAGGTGGTGCGCGTGGCGCTCGAGAACGCGGTGTCGGTAGCCGGCGTACTCTTGCTCACCGAGGCCACGCTGACCGAGGCGCCCGAGCCGGAGAATCCTCACGAGCGCATGGGTAGTGCGTACGAGTGAGGGTCGGGCGACCCTGCCGCGGGCAAGCCCCTGGGAGCCGGGAGCCCCTCAGGGAAGGGCGGCGCTCCGCTTGCCGAGGAAGGCGCGGCGCCCGTGCTCGAGCCGATCCAGGGTCGCTTGCATGACGGCCTCGACCTCGCGGTAGCAGCGCTCGACCACATCGGGGGACTCGGCAGCATCCGGACCCAGGTCGGGCCAGGCGAGCGCGGGTGCGAACGCGAGGTCCGTCTGTGCGGGCAGCGGCAGGTAGGGCACGAAGCCGCTCGTCAGGCCCCACGGCGCCGCCAGCACCAGCGGGAACACATCGGTGCGTGCCCACGCGTGCGTGTGCAGCAGGCGCGCCAGCCGGTCGCCTCGGGTCAGGACCACGAACTGCTCGTGCGTGCCACTCGACACCACCGGCACGATCGGCACGCGTGCTCGCAGGGCCAGGCTCACGAACCCCTTCCGGCCGCCCAAGACGATCTTGCCCCGGTCGCGGAAGGGCCGAAAGGTCTCGAGATCCGAGCCCGGGTAGACGAGCACGCACTGGCCGGCGGCGAAGGCCAGGCGCGCACTCTCCTCGTTGGCGCGCAGCATGCCCAACGCACCGCCGTAGTGGCGCAGGATGGGGTCGTTGAACATGAAGTCGTGGACCAGGCTGAAGACGGCGCGCTCCGCGCCGTGGCGGTCGCGGATGGCCAGGGCGGTGAAGAAGCCGTCCATGGGCACGAGGCCGCCGTTGTGGTTGCCGACCAGGAGCACCGGTCCTGCCGCCGGGACGTTCTCGATGCCCTCCACGTGCAGCCGAAAGTAATGGCGTGCCAGCGCGCGCACGAAGTCGAGCATCAACGCGACCATCCGCGGATTGCGGGCCGAGACGTCGTCCGCCTCGCCGCCGTTGCTCTGACCGCTGTGGCGCGCCAGGGCGAAGCGCATGAAGCGTGCGACCAGGCGCGGCGGCGAGAGCAGCACGCGCCGGTGCTCGGCGGGGATCATCCGGCGTGCCTCGCCGAGCCAGGCCATCGCGTGGCGCACCGACGACATGCGCGAGCCCTCCTCGAGATCGATCGCGTCCAGGACCTGGCGGTGCGGCATCTGGCCTCCGACGGGAGCGATGCAAGCGCCGTTCCGGGGCGGACCGGCGCGTGGTCACGAAGCGGTCCGGGGCATGCGTGTCCGGGTGCAGGAGGTACGCGCATGCTCACGCTCGAGATTCCACGGCCCGCCCTGCACGGTGGCTGGCAGTGCACTGCCTCTCAGCATGGACTCGAGCCGAGACGGCCGGCGAGCAGGCCGGGGGGCTCACCAGGTCGTCGGCCGGACCACCAGCACCGTGCACGGCGCATGCTGGACCACGCGCTCCGCGACCGAGCCGAGCAGGACGTGCTTGAGGCCCGTGCGGCCGTGCGTGCCGAGGACGATGAGATCGAAGCGCCCCTGCCGGGCCGTCGCGACCACGCCGTCCCACGCGGTGCCGGGCATGCTCGCGGTGTCCACGTGCGCGGCGCCGCCGGCCTCAGCCAGCAGCTTCCACTCGGCGAGCAGCTTGTCGGTCGCGGTGCCTATGATCTGAAAGATCTCTGGATCGAAGTACCCATCGGGCAGGTTCATCGGCACGTTGTAGACGTGCAGGAGCGTGAGCGGCGCGTCCTGGCTGCGCGCGAGCGCCACCGCGGTGTCGAGCGCCGCCCGCGACGATTCGGAGAAGTCGACCGGGCACAGGATCTTGCGGTAGCGGACGGGGTCGCGCTTGGGGGGCTCGGGGCTCGTGGCCACCTTCGGGTCGCTCATCGCGGTTCTCCTCTCACGGTCAATGCGGTACGGTCGCGCAAGAGGCATTGGTCATGCCATCTCCGGTGTCCGGAGCGCCCCGTGTGTGGCGCCGGCTAGACCGTCATCGTGGCCCACTGGCGCGTGCGGCTCCGCGCGCGAGGGCCAGCAGGACCCG
This sequence comes from Haliangiales bacterium, assembly GCA_046595695.1. GTDB lineage: Bacteria > Myxococcota_A > Polyangia > Haliangiales > SHYZ01 > JBKJOI01. Next base: position 2,588 of record JBKJOI010000116.1, read on the forward strand.
CAGCTCAGCGATCGGATCCGTGACCAACAGAGCGAGCTGCTTCGTGATCCCCGGCCGACCGCCAGCGACCAGCCGCCGTGTCGCACGCCATCTGAGCTCACCGAGCACCGAGCCCAGCGTCGAGGTGACGAGCAGGTCGGGCGCGCTCGGTTGCTCGAACCAGCCCTCGAGCGCGTACTCCCAGACGAGGCTCGCGACGGTGGCGGACACGAAGGCGCGGAGGGGTTCGTGCCCGGTCTGGCGGGAGAAAAGATAAAGCAGCGAGCCCATGATCGGGTGGCCGAGGTAGTTCGTCGTCCAGGGGTCGCCGTCGTTCCAGGTCGGCGCGTGCGTCCAGGATGCGACGAATTGCGAGACGCTGGGGGAAATCTGTCCGTACCAGTTGTCGGGCGGGAACATCATGAGCGAGAGGATCGAGACCGTGAGGTAGCCCGCCGCGAGCAGGACGGAGGTCCTGCTGTCCGGTGCTCGCCGGAGCGGTCCCGACAAGGGCACATGCACGTCCGCTAGCGGAGCAAGCGGCGTGCCGGATCCCCGTGACACCGGCGTGCGAGGCCCAGCAGTCGGACGCGCATGGATTGCGCCGGAAGCCCTCCGGCGGCGCACTCTGTGCGCGATCGATGCACCTGGGGCCGAGGAGAGCGTGACGCACGAACCGCTGCACGCCACCACGATTGCGGCCGACGGGCGGGCCGGCCTGGTGGGCCTGGCCGATCCGCGGCGCACAGAGGCCATCACCGCCATCGCGCAGGCACGGCGCGCCGGCATCCAGACCATCATGATCACCGGCGACCAACCGGTCACGGCGGTGGCGATCGCGCGGGAGCTGGGCCAGCTCGGGCCAGCCACGAGCCGGGCGAGATCGTCCATGCCCGCGCCACCGCCGAGGACGAGCTGCGGATGGTCCGCAGGTCGCGGGGTGCGCGCGCGTCTACTGCCGGGAGCGTCCTGATATCGACGCGAAGAAGGTGCGCAGCTCGAGGTGCCGGGTCTGCGTGTCGGACCAGCCGAGCTCGATCAGCTGGTGCGCGAACTCACCGTCGAAGAGCAGGTAGGAGAGCAGGTCGCCCGCGTGCGCAGGGTCGCCGCGGCCGATGAGGCGCAAGATCTGCCCGGAGAGGTTGCATTCGCGGCGGGCGAACTCGGGGCTGGCGATGAACTCGGCGGCCATGCTGCCGATGTCACGCGAGGGCTGCAGCCGCAGCAGGTGAACCGAGCGCACCGGGCGCCCGCCGTGGGCCGTCAGCTCGCGGTTGAGTTGCTCGCCGAAACCAGGGCCCCAGCGCCGCTCGCCCGCGGCGAGCACGTCGTTGAGCTGCGCCAGCCGCAACAGGTCGACCTCCATGCGGTCGAGCAGGAGCGCATTGAGCGCCTTGCCGGCCAGGTACACGGGGCTGATCAGCGAATCGATCGGAACCGGTGGCGTGCCGACGCCATGCCTGGACGCGACCAGCGGATTGATGACGACGATCGCGTCGGCGCCCAGGTGCAGGGCCGGTGACAGGGGCACCACCTGACGCAGGCCGCCGTCGCAGTAGGCTTCGCCGTCGATCACGACGGCGGGGAAGACCAGCGGGATGGCGGCCGAGGCGAGCACATGGCGCGCGTCGAGCCGCGCGGCCACCAGCGGCAACAACGGATCCACGGCAAGCTCGTCCAGCGGCGAGTGGGTCTGTACGAACGAGATGCAGCGGCCGCTGGCGACGTGGGTCGCCGAGACCGTCACGGCATGCAGGAGGCCCGCGCGCAGGTGGTCCTCGATGTGCTCGAGCTTCGCAGCACGCCGGAACAGCGCCTCCAGCGGCCGGCTGTCGAGCATGCCGCCGCGCAGCGCTCGCAGCGGCGGGGACAGGAGTTGGGCGCGTCCCTGCAGCAGCATCCCGAGGATCTCGAGGCCCGACGGGCGCAGGACCGAGCGGAGGCGCAGCGTGGTCCACAGCTCGCCGAGCGAGCGCGCCCGCTCGCGGCCGGCATCGGCGTGCGCCGCGAGGAAGCTGACGTTGAGGGCACCCGCCGACGTGCCGCTCAGGATGCTCAGCTCGACGGGTGAACCGGGATCGCTCGCGAGCTGCTCGAGCAGGTAGCGCACGACGCCGACCTCGTAGGCGCCGAGCGCGGCGCCACCGGCGAGCACGAAGGCGACGCGCGGGCGCGGCGCGAGGGCCCTCGAATGGGGGCTCACGTGCGCTGGGATGCCGGGGCCAGGTGGCCGGAGGCGAGGCCATGGTGTTGCTGGCACTCGGTCTCGCGCCCGCGGACCACGCGACGCGCCCTTAGCGGCCCGCTGGCCTCGGTGACGATCGTGGCATGGCCCTGGACGCCCGGCCGCTCGTAGTGGACGACCACCCAGTCGCCGGTCTTGCCCAGCTGGTGCGCGAGCGGCGTGTTGGAGAAGGTCGCGCTGAAGGACCAACCTTCGCGATCGTCGTGGAGGATGGGCAGCCAGGCCACCCGTCCCGGGTTGAAGCGCCGCGGCGCGATGCGGCGCAGCTGATCGGCGCCGGCCAGCCGGCGGTAGCGATCGTCGACCGCGAGCAGGGCCGAGATCGACGGAGCTGCGACGGGAAGCGGCTTTCGGCTGCGGGCCAGCTCGGGATGCCGCACGATCCGCGAGAGCCTCGCCGCCAGCACGTTCTGGACGGCACGCACGCGCTCGCTACCGAAGCCGCTCACGCTCGTCAGCCGGCCGTCGTGCGCCGCGAGCTCGAGCTCCTCGAGGGTCTCGATGCCGAGCTCGTGATAGATGCGCTCGGCGAGGATCTCGCCGATGGCGGGCAGATCCGCGAAGAGCTCGAACGGCGACGTCTCGCCCTGCAGGCGATCGAGGAGCCGCGACCGACCCTTCCAGAGGATCTCGATCGTCACCGCGGCGAGCGCGTGGCCGATGTGGGGGAGCTCTTCCAGGCCCGCCCGGCCTTGCTCCGCGAAGAGGTCGGCCAGCTGGCGAGGTTGCTCACGGATCGCGGCCGCGCCGCAACGCCAGGCGCGAACCCGGTGCGGCGAGGCACCCTGGATCTCCAGCAGGTCGGCAACTTTCACGAACATCTGCGCGATACGTTCGTTCGTCGGCGCCTTGGCTTCCATCGTGAAGGCCTCCCGGCTACGGCTGGTGCAAGGCCGATGCCTCGGGAGCGCCTGCGCCGGGGTGGACCGGGCCCGCGCGAACCACCAGCACCGGGCACGTCGCGTGTCGAACCACGCGCTCGGCGACCGAACCGACCAGCGCGTGCGCGAGCCCGGTCCGCCCGCGGTTGCCGACGACCAGCACATCGCACCGGTGCTCGGCGGCGGCCCGGACGATCCGGTCCCAGGCGACGCCCTCGTCGACGATGGTGGTCACGCTGCGCCCGGCGAGGCGCTCGGCCTCGACCCGCCACGCGCCCAGCGTCTGCTCCGCGAGGGCGCGCAACGGCTCCTCGAAGCGCGCCTCGGGATGCAGCTGGGGGTAGCCGATCCTGGGCACGTGGTGGACGTTCAACAGCGTGAGCGTGCCGTCCGCAGCGCGGGCGAGGTCCGCGGCGGCGGCCATCGCCGCGCGCGAGTCGTCCGAGAAGTCGACGGCACAGAGGATGTTGCGGTAGGGCATGGCAGCTCGATGCTATGCAAGATCGATTCTCGTGGGGTCCGCCGCTTGCAATCGTCGGCGCCATGCTCCGCTCGGTCAGGTCTGAGGCGCACAAGTTGCAGCCTGCGCCGGCTGGCAACGCAAGTTCTGCGCGAGAGCCGTACTGGTCGCTGGCGAGCAGCGCGATCGCCGCGAGCCTGGGTGTCGACCTGGCCGGTCTGACGTCCGTTCAGGCCGCGGAGCGGCTGACACGATTCGGGGCCAATGAGCTGCGCGAGCAGCGCCTGCGCTCGCGCGCTCGCCAACCAGCTGCGCAGCCCGCTGCTGCTGCTCCTGCTGTTCGCCGCGCTGGCCTCGAGCCTCGGCGGTGAGTGGGTCGACGCCGCCATCGTGGCGTGGTGGGCCGGCCGGCGCTCGAGATGCTGCTGTTCTCGGTGGCGCTCGCGGTCGGCCTGAGCCCGGAGCTCTTGCCCGCGATCCTGAGCGTCAACCTCGCGCGCGGCGCGCAGTCGCTCGCCCGGCACGGCGTGCTCGTGCGGCGGCTGAACGCGATCGAGAACCTCGGCAGGATGGACATCCTGTGCACCGACAAGACCGGCACGCTCACCGAGGGTGTCGCGCGCGTCGACGCGGCCTACGACCAGGCGGGCCAGCCGTCGGCCTCCGTGATGGAGCTCGCGGCGCTGAACGCGGCCTTGCAGACCGGCCTCGCCAACCCGCTCGACCAGGCACTGCTCGAGGCGCACCCCCCGGATCTCGACGGCGTGACCAAGCTCGGCGAGATCCCGTACGATTTCGTACGCAAGCGGCTCAGCGTGGTGGTGCAGCGTGCCGGTGGGGCACCGGTGCTCGTCACCAAGGGCGCCGTCCCGCAGGTGCTCGCCGTCTGCACGCGCGATGCGGACGGGGCCCCGCTCGACACCGGGCGCGTCGCCAAGCTGGAGGCGCAGGTGGCCGGATGGTCGCGACAGGGCGTGCGGGTGCTGGCGGTCGCGTCGCGCGCGCTCGCGGCCACGCCGCCGTATGGCCGCGAGCTCGAACAGGCGCTCACCTTCGTGGGCTTCGTGACCTTCCTCGATCGCGTCAAGCCGGGCGCCGCCTTGGCCATCGCCGGCCTCGCGCGGCTCGGCGTGGGCGTGAAGATGATCACGGGCGACAGCAAGCTGGTCGCGCAGCACGTGGCGTCGAGCGTCGGGCTGCGCGCGGCGCGCGTGATCACCGGCCGCGAGCTCAACCACCTCCCCGACGAGGGCCTGTGGCGCATCGCCGAGCACACCGACCTGTTCGTCGAGGTCGATCCCAACCAGAAGGAGCGCATCCTGCTCGCGCTCAAGAAGACCGGGCACGTGGTCGGCTTCTTCGGCGACGGCGTCAACGATGCGCCCGCGATGCACGCCGCCGACGCCAGCCTGTCCGCGGAGCAGGCCGTCGATGTGGCCAAGCTCGCGGCCGACTTCGTGCTGCTCGATCGCGACCTGGACGTCATCCGGCGCGGGATCGAGGAGGGTCGGCGCACCTTCGCGAACACCCTGAAGTACGTGCTCACCACCACCAGCGCCAACCTCGGCAACATGGTCAGCATGGCCATCGCGTCGGCGTTCCTGCCCTTCCTGCCGCTCCTGGCCGGGCAGATCCTGCTCAACGACTTCCTCTCCGACATCCCCGCGATTGGCCTCGCCAACGACGCCGTCGATCCCGAGCTGGTGGAGCGGCCACGCCGCTGGGATCTGCGCTTCATCGGCCGCTTCATGGTCGAGTTCGGCGTGCTCAGCTCGCTCTTCGATTTCCTGACCTTCGCCGTGCTGCTCTTCGGCTTCCACGCCAGCACGGCGGTGTTCCGGACCGGCTGGTTCGTCGAGTCCTTGTTCACCGAGCTGGTCATCGCGCTGGTGGTGCGGACCCGGCGGCCGTGCTTTCGCAGCCGACCCGGTCGCCTGCTGTGGGTCTCGACGGTCGTGATCGCCATGGGTGCGCTTGCCCTTCCGTTCCTGCCCGGCGCGACGTACCTGGGCTTCACCCGGCCGCCGCTCGCGCTGATGCTCGCCATCGTCGGCATCACGCTGCTCTACGTGGGGGCGGCCGAGGCCGTGAAGCAGCGCTTTTACGCGCGCAGGAGCAACCACGACGCCCCGATGGACGTCTGACAGCGCGCCGTCCCGGGCACGGCGCTTGCTACGCAAGGCAGGCATGTCCAGCCGAGAGCCGCAGCGTCACGAGGTGACCCTGGTCCGTGCGAAGCGCAGCTGTCTCGTCTCCAACAGCTTGCGTTGCCCCGTCGAGCTCGCCGCCGAGGTGGTGAAGGTCCCATGAACCACTTCGGGCCCTTCGCCGCTGCCGCCTTCGGCTTGCACGGGCTCAACGGAGTCTGGGTCGACGCGCCGTGGTGGCGCCCATGGCTGGTCGGGACCGCCACGCTCTCGCTGATGGTCACGGGCATGGACTGGGACGTGGCCTACGTCGGCGCCGTGATCGACGCCGTCATCATTGGGGGCGTGGTCATCTCGGCCCGGATGTGACTTTCGGCGACGCCCGCCGGCGCTGGGCCGGTGTCGGACACTTCAGTGCGTAGGCAGTT
>JBKJOI010000296.1:0-6980 GCA_046595695.1 Haliangiales bacterium
GCGCTCGTGGGACCCGACGACGTTCACACCCAGGTAGAGCTGGGTGCCGCGCAGCTCGACGAGCGCCGCGGCGCAGCGGGCGGGCGCGGCGGTCGTCCACGCCGAGGACCCCAGCGCCCTGTGGCACAACCCCGCGGCGCTCGTCGAGCTGCGCGGCACCCAGCTCTACCTGGGTGTGAACGTCGTCGGGTCCCACGAGCGCTACCAGCGCGCCGGCGACTACGCGCCGCTCGACGCCGACCGTGGCGCCGCCTGGCCGGGCACCCGCCACCCCGTCGTCGAGAACGCCGCGCCGGCGCAGCCAGTGCCGCTCCTGGCGCTGTCGACCTGGTTAGGTGAAGTAGCGGTCGCCGTGGGTGTGCTCGCCCCGCAGGGCAACGGCGGCCGCGACTACCCGCTGACCGTGGGCGACCTCGCCGCGCCCGCGCCCCAGCGCTACGACACCGCCGTGCAGCGCGCCAGCCTGGTGGTGCCGTCCGTGGGCGCGGCGCTGCGGCTGGGCGCGCGGTTCTCGATCGGCGCCCGGTTCGGCCTCGGCTTCGGCCGCTTCGAGTCGATCTCGGTCGTCCAGGCGGTGCCCAACCTCGACGAGGATCCTGCCTTCGACTCGACCACGCGGCTCGCCGTCGCGGACGACTTCGTGCCCGCCGGGGCCCTGGCCGTGCGCTGGACGCCGTCGACGCGGCTCGAGCTGGCGCTGGCGTGGACGTCGCCCCTCGTGATCGACGCCAGCGGCACCAGCACGACCGTGGGCACGGGCGTCTTCGAGGTCATGCCCGGCGTGGAGTCGTACGCCGAGCCGGTCGTCGACGCCGAGGCCCGCTGCGCGCCGGGCGGGACACGCGCCGCGCTCAAGGCGTGCCTGCGCTTCACCCTGCCGCAGACCGTGACCGTGGGCGCGCGCTGGGTCGTTCGCGACCGCGACGGCGCCGAGCGCGGCGATCTCGAGCTCGATCTCCGCTGGGAAGACTGGAGCGCCGGCGCCGAGCAGCACGTCGTCGTCGACGCCAAGGATCACTACTACGACGCGCGGGTGCAGCCGATCGTGCTGCGCTACGGCCTGCGCGACACGTTCGGCGTGTCCCTGGGGGGCGCGCGCCGGCTCGGCCGCGGACGCCGCGCGCCGATCGTGCGCGCGGGGCTGTCCTTCGAGACCGCCGCGGCGCCAGCGTCGTGGACGCGGCTCGGGCAAGGCGGCGCCGCGCGCTACGGCGCGGCCGCCGGCGTGGGCCTGCCGGTCGGGGCGCGCGTGCGCCTAGATCTGGGCGTCGCGGCGCTGCTCACGCGCGCGCGTGACGTCACCAACGTCGATCGCCAGGGCGGCCAGGGTCGCCAGCAGCCCGACGTCAGCGTACCGCTCTACGGCCCCGACCTGCAGCCGCCGCACCCGTTCAACGCCGGCCGCTACGAGAGCCGGTACTGGATCCTCTCGCTCGCGGGGACCGTCACGTGGTGAGCGTCCACCGCGAGGGCGTCGTGAGCGCGCCCGCGGTCGAGAGCGTCGACGCGGTCGTGATCGGCAGCGGCTTCGGGGGCAGCGTCGCCGCGCTGCGCCTGGCCGAGAAGGGCCAGCGCGTGGTCGTCCTCGAGCAGGGCCGGCGCGTCACCGCCGCGGACATCACCGCTGCCGAGGACGACCCGCGCCGCCTCATCTGGCGGCCCGCGCGCGGCCTGCACGGCTACCTCGCGACGCACATCTTTCGCGACGTCGCGGTGCTGGGCGGCGTGGGCGTGGGCGGCGGCAGCCTGGTCTACGGCGCCGTGCTGCTCGAGCCGGCAGCCTCGATCTTCGACGCGCCCGAGTGGCGCGCCACCGGCGTCGACTGGGCCCGCGAGCTGGGGCCGCACTTCGAGCAGGCGGCGCGCATGCTCGGCCGCACCACCACGCCGCGCCTGGGCACGATGGACGAGTACCTGCGCCGCGCCGCGCACGCCGTGGGGGCCGGGGCGACCTTCGGGCCCACGCCGGTCGCGATCCACTTCGGCGCGCCGGGCGCGACCGCCGCGGTGCCCGATCCCTATTTCGGCGGCGCCGGGCCGGCCCGCCCGCCGTGCACCTTCTGCGGCCAGTGTCTGGCGGGCTGCGCGGTGGGCGCGAAGAACACGCTCGACCGGAACTACCTCTTCCTGGCCGAGCGGCTCGGCGCGCGCTGCCTGACCGGGCACCGCGTGTCGCGCATCGAGCCCGAGCGTGGCGGCGGCTATCGCGTCCACGCCGTCGATCCCGTGAGCGGCGCGCCGCGCGCACCGCTCATCGCACGCCGTGTCTTCGTGGCCGCGGGGGTGATCGGCTCGGTCGAGCTCCTGCTGCGCTGTCGCGACGAGCTGGGAACGCTGCCGCGCCTGTCCCGCCAGCTCGGCCGGCGCGTCCGCACCAACAGCGAGGCCATCGTGGGCGTCGAGCACGCCGCTCCCCCAGCCGATCTCGCCGACGGCATCGCCATCTCGTCACACTTCTTCCCCGGCGCGGGCACGCACGTGACGCAAAATCGCGTCGCGCGCGGCATGCGCCTCCTGCGCCTGGGCGCGACGCCCATGATCGACGACCCGCGGCGCTGGCGGCGCGCCGCGCGCACGCTGCTGGCCCTCGCCGCCCAGCCGCGGGCCGGGCTGCGCCGCGTCCTGCAGGACGACTGGCACCGGAACGTCACCCTGCTCACGGTCATGCAGCACGTCGACAGCGAGCTCGCGCTCGAGCTGGCGCGCGCCTGGCCAGGGCGGCGCACCCACCTGGTCACGCGCCGCGCCGCGGGGGCTCGCCCGCCGACCTACCTGCCCGAGGCCAACGCGGTGGCGCGCGCGCTCGCCGAGCACGCGAACGGCACGCCCTTCTCGCTGGTCGCCGAGAGCGTCGGCGACCGCTCGGTGACGGCGCACATCCTGGGCGGATGCGCGATCGGCGCCGACGCCGCCCACGGCGTGATCGACGCCGATCACCAGGCGTTCGGGCACCCCGGCCTCTACGTCGTCGATGGCGCGGCGCTGCCGGTCAACATCGGCGTCAACCCCAGCCTCACCATCTCGGCGCTCGCCGAGCGCTGCCTCGCACGGATCCGTTGCTGATTCGCCATCAGGAGGTCACTTCCATGAACGGTCGACGATTCACTCCGCACCGCACCCGTGGCCGCCTGCTCACCCTCGCCGCCGCAGTCGCCGCCGCAGTCGCCTTGGCTTGCGCTCCCAGCACACCCGCGGGCGAAGGCGGCGACGACATGCCCGGCGACGCCGCGACGCCCGCGGGCTGGCTCGAGCTCCTGCCCGCCGAGGCCGAGCTCACGGTCGAGCACGGGGTGCCCGCGCAGCTTGACTACGTGGCCGTGTGGCACGACGCAGGCGGCAGCCAGGACGTCACCGCCGAGACCTCGTTCACCCTCGACGACGAGCGCGTCGCCAGCTTCACCGGCGCCACGCTGACCGCGCGTGGCCTGGCCGCCGGGCGCCGCAAGCTGCACGCCGCCGCGCGCGGCGCCTCCGCTGATGCCGTGGTGGTGGTGCGGGTCCGCGCGCGGCTCGTCCAGGGTGACGCCCCCGCCGATGCGCCAGGGCGCTTCGAGGTCGTCACCGACGACCCGCAGCGCGCGCCCCGGCTCCTCTACCCGCTCGCCGAAACGCTCGTCCCGCCCAACCTCGGCCGCCTGGACGTGCTCTCGCGCAACGACGCCGGCAACGATCTCTTCGAGGCGCGTCTGACCACCGAGTGGCTCGATGTGCGGGTCTACAGCGGCCGCACCAGCCCGGCGTCGTTCGTCCAGATCGAAGGTGCGCTGTGGCGCCTGATCGCCGATTCGGCGGCCGGTGAAGCGGTCGACGTGCGCGTGCGGGGCCTGAACCGCACAGGACCGGCGCTGTCGGGCACCTCCGCCACCGCCACCATCCTGCTCGCGCGCGAGCCGGTGGTGGGCGGGCTCTACTACTGGGGCGCGGCGCGGCAAGAGATCTACCGCTACGACTTCGGCACCCCCGACGTGCCCGCGAGCTCCTTCTTCGGCGCCGCCCAGGCCGGACACTGCGTCGGCTGCCACGCCCTGTCGCGCGACGGATCGCGCATGGTGGTCACCTACGATGGCGGCGGTGGCGGGGCCACCGTCATCGATGTGAGCAGCCGGACCCCGCTCTTCGCCGGCGACGGCTCGGTGATGCGCTCCAACTTCGCCAGCTTCTTGCCCGACGGCGCGAGCTTCGTGTCGGTGAGCGGCGGCGTGCTGGTCTGGCGCGACAGCGCAACCGGTCAGGCGCTCGCCGAGGTGGCCACCGGTTTTGCCGTCACCCACCCGGACGTGTCTCCAGACGGGAAACAGCTCACCTGGGTGCGCCGTACCGGCGGCGACGATCTGTTCGTGGGCGGCGACGCGGGGCACCTCTACACGCAGAGCTTCGACGCGGCGAGCGGCGCCGCCGGCACACCCACGCTGCTCGTGGCTGCGCCCGCCGGTCGGCGCGCCTGCTACCCGAGCTTCTCCCCCGACGGCAGGTGGGTCCTCTATAATCTCACCGACAACGACTGCTACGACGATGGCGGCGCGCAGATCTGGGTGGTCAAGGCCGACGGTACCCAGGCGCCTGCCCGCCTCGCCGCGGCCGACGTCGACACCGGCCTGACCAACTCGTGGCCGCGCTGGGCGCCGTTCGCGCAGCGCACGGGCGGCGCCGCCGACGAGCCGCTCTTCTGGTTCACGGTCTCGTCGAAGCGGTCATTCGGCGTGCGCAAGGACCACGGCCGTCCGCAGCTGTGGATGGGTCCCTTCTTCCCCGAGCGCGCCGCCGATCCGGTCGCCGCCAGCCGGCCGCTCTTCTGGTTGCCGTTTCAGGACCTCGAGTCGGGCAACCATATCGCGCAGTGGGCCGAGGCGCTGGTCAGCGTCGAGTGACCGCGGAGCGCGCGACCCGGACCGGGGCCCCGACCAGCGCCCGGCGCGCGACCACGCGGCTCGCCCCGCAAAGCTCGCGCTCCCGCCACGCGCCGATGGTCGTGCCGGTCCAGCGCTTGAAAGCCCGGTGCAGCGCGCTCGGCTCCGAGAAGCCCAGATCCTCGACGACCTGCTTCACGGACGCGCCCGGCAGCCTCAGCTGCGCCGAGGCGCGCTCGCGGCGGACGTCGTCGAGCAGGCTCGAGAAGGGCTTGCCCGCGTCGCCCAGCTTGCGCCGGAGGGTGCGCGCTGCCAGATGAAGGCGCGCCGCCACGTCGGCCTCCACGATGCCGCCGAGGCGCGGCTCCCAGCGCAAGAGGCGCAGGACGCGCGCCGCCAGCGCCTCCTCGCCACCCTGCGCAAGCAGCTGTTCGGCGCGCGCACGCACGCTGTCGAAGACCCCAGCATCGGCGTGCAGGAGCGGCTCGTCGAGCACGCGGCGCGGAAACACCAGCTGGTTCTCGGGCTGTCCGTAGACCACTGGACAGCCGAAGAAGCGCTCGACCTCGCGGGCGTGCGGCGGCGCTTCGGTGGCGAAGCGCACGCCGATGGCGCCATCTCGCACCAGCAGCAGCTCGCGGCACAGCTGGTAGGTGACGGCCAGGCTGGTCTCGGCGTGGAAGCGCGCGAGCTCGGGCAGTGGCGCGTGCGCGGGCGTGTAGCCGAAGCAGCCCTGCTCGCCGCTCTCGATGAGCCGATAGCGCGCCCCCGGCTCGACGAGGGGCGAGAAGCGCATGAACTGGTGGTGCGCGTCGCGCAGCGTGCGGGAGCTCGCCAGCAGATGACCGACCACGTGCAACATGCCGAGCGGCGCGAGCTCGCCGACGTGTAGGCCGAGCGTAGGCGCCCGGGTCAGCACCAGCGCCGCGCGCACCAGGCGGTGGAACTCGTCGAGCGGCACCATGTTGGTAGGGTTGTCGAGCTCGAGCTCGCCGAGCCCGCTGTGCTCGAGCAGCGCGGCGAGGCCGACGCCGTGACGACGGGCGGCGGCAATGGTGGCCAGGGCGATCGCAGCGGAGATGGTCATGGCGGCAGAGCTCCTTTCGACATCTGGAAATGTGCCGTTTCACATTGCCGACGTCAACAGCGATTCGCGAGACCGTCCGTTCGGAGACCTCGAACCCGAGCATCTGCAGCTCGCCGTGGACGCGCGGCGCGCTCCACGTCGGGTTCTCGGGTGGCCAGACGCCGGACCAACGCGCGCACCTCGGCCGGCACGCCGCGCCGATCACCGCGGCCGCGGCGTGACAGCCAGTCCCAGTAAAAGTCGGAAGCCGGCACGGTGCCGGCGGACGACCAACTCCGGCTTCACGATTGCGAGGAACTCGGTCCATCGCAACCAGACCCGTCGAAGAACGACCCAGAACCAACGGTCCGCCAGCGACATGCGTGGACGCCGCCCCGCGCGCAGGAGCACAGCGACCTGCTGCCGAAGCGCCAGGTTCTCGACCCATCGTCTCTTCAGGTTGACCGCGTTGGCCCGAACGATAATGGTTCTCCACCGATCGAAGTTCTGGCGAGGGACCGGTGCGTCTCGAGCGCGGCGAGCAGCACGCTCGCGGTCGGGCGCGCCGAGGGTACGAAGGCCAGGCAGGCGTCGAGGAGTCGCCCCAGCTCATGGGGTACCCCCGGCCAGTCCTCGGCGATGGGCGGCAGCATGGGGGTGGACCGTCCCTCGAGCAAGGCGAGCACCACGGGCTCGGGAAAGGGTCGCTTGCCGAGGAGGAGCTCACGCGCGATCACCCCGAACGCGAAGATGTCGGCGGCCAGGACGAGACGATGCCGGCCATGCGCGAGCTCGGGCGCCATGTACGCGGGCGTCCCGGCGATGAAGCCCGTCCGCGTCAGCGAGTCACTGGCGCTGCTGCCGCGCGCCTCGCCCCGCTTCCCACGTGCCTGCGGGCCCGGTCGGACGGGCGCCCCGGCGGGCGGCGGCGCCGGCGCCGGCGAGGGCTGAGTGGCGGCGGTCTTCTCGCCGGGCACCACCCGCACATTCTCCTTCAGCTCGCGCGTCGCCTCCGTCGACGGCGACGGCGTACCGACCACGGCGTTCCACGTGTGCTCGGGACCGTC
>JBKJOI010000343.1:0-9578 GCA_046595695.1 Haliangiales bacterium
CGTTGTACCCGGGTGAGTCGCCCGGGACCGGACGTATCCGACACCGCTCGGCATCATGCCTGATCGCAGGGCGCGTCACAACGTTCCGGCCCCGGCGCCCGTCGGCGGGTCGGGCGCGTGGTGTCGCTTTTGTTGCGGATCCGATAGCATGCTGTAATCGCGTTAAACTCGGCTGCGCTTCCGTTCTCCCTGCTGGTGGGCCCTGTACATGGTGCCTGGCGGCGAGGGGCTCGTGCGCGCACCTCAGCCCGCCCGAGCCGTCCAACGTATCGAAACTATTTGACAAGTCGCCATGCGAACTATTAGCGTTGATGCGGGCATGGAAGGCCCTAGAGCACAGGGCCCCTCCTTGGGGCGGTACCATCTTGCCGAGGCGCTGGGCGGCGGCCCCACGGGTGAGGTGTTCCGCGCCAAGGTCTATGGCGTCGCTGGCTTCGAGCGCCTGTTCGCGGTGAAGCGGTTCTACCGCGCGCTCAGCGAAGATCCCGAGCGCATGAAGCTGCTCTCCGAGGCGGCGCGGCGCTACCAGACCATCGAGCACCCGCGCATCGCGCGCATGCACGAGTTTGGCGTGATCGACGGCCAGGCGTTCGTCGCCGTCGAGCTGGTGCCGGGCGTCGATCTGTCGCGCTTCATCGCCTTCACCCATGGCCTGGGCGCCCCGCCACCGGCGGGCGCCGTGCTCGGCATGGTCGCGCAGCTGGCGCGCGCGATCGCCTACGCGCAGGGCCGCGGCGTGCTGCACCTGGGCATCTCGCCCACCAACGTGGTCGCGACCACCGACGGTGACGTCAAGGTCATGGACTTCGGCTTCCTGCGCGCGCGCCTGCCGGCGCGGCCGGCCGACGACGCCACGCTCGCGGCGCGCCTGCCGTACCTGACCCCCGAGCAGGTGCAAGGCGGCCCGACCTCGCCGGCCACCGATGTTTTCCAGCTCGCGTCCCTCGCCTACGAGCTGCTCAGCGGACGGCGCGCGTTCGCCGGCGCGAACGTCGAGGACACCGCGGCGCGCGTGGTCGCCGGCCAGACGCAGCCCGAGCTGTTCCCGCCCGGCGTCGCGGAGGTGCTCGCGCGCGCCCACAACGTTCGGCCCGAGGATCGCTTCGGCACCGCCGGCGCGTTCGCCGACGCGCTCGACACCGCGATCCGCAAGGCCGCGCAGACCGGCGGTCGCAGCGACGTCGGCGCGGCGGTCAGGCGGGCCCAGCAGCGCACCTCCGAGATGGAGGCGCAGCAGTTCTCCGGCGCGGTCGCGTTTCCCATGCCGTCGCCGCCGAGCGACATCGCGCCGCGCGTGATGATGTCGGGCGACACGCCACCGCCCGAGCCGGTGCCGCTCTCGGGCGACTCCGAGCCCACGCGGCTGGGCGACGCGCCGGGCGCGTTCACCGTCGGTGCGCCGCCGCGCGCGTCGTCGGTCGCCGGGCCCGGCCGCGTGTCGTCGGTCGGCTCGCTGCCGTGCCATCCCTCGGAGGCCGGCATCGGCGTGGGCTTGAGCGGCGGGCTGCCGCTCGCCGCGCCCGAGCTGACCTCGCCCGGGCCGCTGGGCCTGGATCGCCCCGGCTCGTTCACCGGTTTCAGCGTGAACACACCGTCGGTGCCGCACCTGCCGACGCTGATGGACGATGACCCCGCCGACGCCGCCCAGACCGGCGTGCACCAGTCGTCGCTCGAGTCCGCACCGGGGGCGGCCGCCGCGGCGACGCCCGCGGAGCCCGGAAGGGTGTCGTCGCCCATGTCTTCGATGGACGCCGACGAGCCGGCGCCGCGGCTGAGCGACGCGATGCCGCTACCGCCACCGCCGGCGCCGCGTCCGCCCATGATGCCGGCCGGCTCGCCCGGCAGCGGCGTGCTCCGGGCCATGAACGACGCGCCGCCGCGACCGAAGCTGGCGAGCAGCGGTGCGCTGCGCTTCGCCGCCGTGTTCCTGATCATCGCCGCGCTGGGCGGCGGAGGCTATCTGGTCGTCAGGAGCTTCGTCACCGGGCAGGACGAGCCAAAGCTCGCGGGCGGCGCGCGCGCCGACGCGGGCCTCGCGGCGTTCGTGCCGGGGCCCCGCGCCGACGCGGCCCCGCTCGTCGCCGAGGGCGCACGGACCGACGCGGGTGGCGCGGCCGCTGTCGGCCCCGGCATCACACCGCCGCCGCCGGGTGCGCCCGACGCCGGCGCCACCGGCGCCCAGGCCCCGCCGCCTCCCGACGGGGTGCTGCGCTTCGAGAGCAACCCGCCGGGCGCGACCGTCTACCTCGATGGTGCGGTGAAGGGCAAGACGCCCTTCGAGATGCCCGCGTCGGGAGATCGTCACAAGCTTGCGTTGATCCTGCCCGGACACTCGCTACACCGCTCCGAGATCGACGGCAACGGCCTGGTAAAAGTCGATCTGCCGGCGGTCGTCGCGGGCGCCGGCCCGGGCAAGATCAAGGTGCGCTGCAAGACCCGCAACCGGCTGTATGTGATCGTGAACGGTGCGCCCACCGGCGAGATCTGCCCGACCGAGCGCATCCAGACGCCCATCGGCGAGGTCACCGTCGAGACCTACGATCCGGTCACCGACTCGTCGCGCACGCACAAGGTCATGGTGCTAAAGAAGACGGGTGGTAGCTTGCGCGTGCGCCTGGACGACTGAGCTGCGCAACGCCGCGCACGCGCCGCGCCGCACTCGGGCGTGCGGAGCGCGCTGAGCATGTCCTTCGCGGCGCTGCTGTGGATCGCGGTTGGCCTCGCCATGGACGCGACCGCGGTGGCCGCGGCGCGCGGGCTGGCCGCCGGCCGCGTGCGTCTGCGCGATGCGCTCGGCCTGGCGCTGCTCTTCGGCGCGTTCCAGGCGGGCATGCCGGCGATCGGCTGGCTCATCGGGGTGCGCGCCGGCGGGGCGCTCGCCGCCTGGGACCACTGGGTCGCGTTCGTGATCCTCGCCGGGCTGGGCGCGAAGATGCTGATCGACGCCTGGCGCGTTCGCGAGCCGGCGGCCCCTGACGCGAAGGCGGGGCAGGCGTTCCGCCTCACGCTGCTCGTGCCGCTCGCGATCGCGACCAGCATCGACGCGCTGGCGGCGGGCTTCACGCTGCCGCTGCTCGACGCACCGTTCGCGCTATCGATCGCGACGATCGGCGTCGTGACCGCGCTCCTGTGCCTCGCCGGCGTCTACGCGGGCCGGCGGCTGGGCGCTGGGCTCGGGCGGCGGCTCGACGCCGCGGGCGGCGTGGCGCTCATTGCCCTGGGCACCAAGATCCTGATCGAGCACCTGCTCGCCGGCTGAGCGCGCGCCGCGCCGCGCCGGCCCGTCACTCGCCTTCTACTCGCCGTCTACTCTTCTGGTACGCCGCCGATGTCGCCGCGCGGGTCGAGCCCGTACTTGCGAATCAGCTCGCGCAGGTGCTTGCGGTCGATCTGCGCCTCGCGCGCCGCCGCCGACAGGTTCATCTTGTGGCGGCGCATGAGGTCGACGATGTACTCGCGCTCGAACAGCTCGACGAGCTGACCCTTGGCTTCCTTGAACGGCAGATCGGTGCGGATGCCCAGCGCCGGCGCCGCCTGCTCGACGAACGCGTCGTCGAGGTTGAGCGAGTCGCCCTTGGACAGCACGCAGGCGCGCTCGATCACGTTACGCAGCTCGCGCACGTTGCCCGGCCAGCTGTGCCGCTGCAGGCGCGACATGTCCTCGGACGTGATGATCATGGTGCGGCCGGGCGGCGTGAAGCTGCGAATGAAGTGATCGACGAGGATCTTGATGTCGTCGCCACGCTCGCGCAGCGGCGGCAGGGTCACGCGGATGACCGCGAGGCGGTAATAGAGGTCCTCGCGGAAGTTCTTGGCGGCCACCTCCGCGCGCAGGTCGCGGTTGGTCGCCGCGACGATGCGGACGTCGATCTTCTCGTAGGTGTTGGCGCCGACGCGGCGCACGGCCTTCTTGTCGAGCGCGCGCAGCAGCGTCGGCTGCAGCTCGAGCGGCAGCTCGCCGATCTCGTCCAGGAAGATGGTGCCGCCGTGGGCCTCGGCGAAGGCGCCCTTGCGGTCAGTGATCGCGCCGGTGAAGGAGCCCTTCACGTGGCCGAAGAGCGAGCTCTCGATGAGCTCGCGCGGCACCGCGCCGCAGTCGAAGACGATGAACGGCCCATCGGCGCGCAAGGAGTGGTTGTGGATCTCCTCGGCGATGAGCTCCTTGCCGGTGCCGGTCTCGCCCTCGATGAGCACGGTGGCGGTGTTCTTGGCCACGTCCTCGAGCAGCTTGAACAGCCGGCGCATCTTGACGTTGCGGCCCACCAGCGAGCCGAAGTAGTCGCTGTCGGCGACCTCGGGCTCGACGACCTCTTCCTCGGGCAGGTACTTGAGCAGCGTGCGTCCGAGCTTCACCTCGGCGCCGTAGCCGATGGTGATCTCCTTGAAGCGCGAGCCCTGGATAAATGTGCCGTTGGTCGAGCCCTGGTCGCGGAGGATGACCTCGTCGCCCTCGCGCACGGCCATCAGGTGGCGGCGCGAGACCGTCTTGTCGGTGAGCACCAGGTCGCAGTTCGGCGACGAGCCGAAGTAGATGGGTTGCTCCCGCAACGGCACCACTTCGCCGCGATCGGGTCCCTTGATGACGAAGAAAGCTCCGCCCGTCTGACGCACGAAAGCCGGTGCGTCTTCGAGCATCTGGGTGACGTTGGTCTTGTCGGCGGGCGCCACGAGCGGGGGCTACTCTAGCATGTTGATTCGGGTTTTCACCACAGCCGTGGGCCCCACGCATGGCGAAATACCGACGGAGCCGGGCGGGCGGGCGAAAACCAGCTACTTCAGCTCGACGGATCTCTCGACGCGCTCGCCTGCCGTGAGGGTCACCTGTAGCTCGGCGCGTGAGCCGCTGGCAGCGACGAGCGTGACCTCGTGCGTGCCCGGCGCGAGCGCGAAAGGTCCGCTAGTGGTGACGTGACCGATCTCGACGCCGTCGACGAGGACCTCGGCGGGCACGTTGCCGCGCACGGTCAGCGTCCCGAGGCGCGAGGAGTCGGCGGGCGCGCTGCGCAGCGTGGCGCTGCGGCGCGTGCTCGCGCCCGGGCTGTGCAGGCCGCTCCACGGCTGGAAGCCCTTCTTGTCGAGGCGCAGCAGCAGCGGCGAGGTCGGGCTGAGATCGTCGAGCGTGCACGGTGTCGTGCACCCGCGATCCTGGCCATCGACGGTGACCTTGGCGCCGGACGGCTCCGACTCGACGGTGAGCTTGGACTTGCCGGCGACCGGCGGCGGCGGTGACGGCGGCGCGAGCCGCGCACCCGGCGCGGGTGCGGGCGTCGCGAGCTCGGGGCCCGACATGGCGATCGCGTAGGCGATGCCGACGCCGATGAGCACGATCAGCGCCACCGGCAGCCACGACGGGATGCGCCGCGCCCAGGGATCTCGCTCGGGCACGGGGCGCACGCGCACGGTCGGGATCGGCGTCGCGGGCGACGGTTGGGCCGCGCCGCCGGGACGTCTGGCTTCGGAGGGCGGGGCCTGCGCGGCGCCGGGCCTGGCGGATGCAGCTTTCGTGGACGCGGGCTTGGCTGAAGTAGTCTTCGCGGACGCGGGTGCTGGCGCGGCGGACGGCGGCCCCGACACCGGGGCTGGCGCCGAGCGAGACGGCGTCGGCCGCGCCGCGGGTGGTCCGGACGCGGGCGCGGCCGCGGACGCGGCGCTCGGCGTCGCGGTCGAAGGAGTGGTCGGCCCGGTACCGCGCATCGCCGAGCTCGGCCCGGTGCTCAGATCGACGAGTGGCTTCGCGCCAGCGTGGGTCAGCTCGGCGAGCTGGATGATCGACGTCAGCTCGATGCCCGCGAGCCGGCCGGCGTCGCCGCTCTCCGAGGCGCGCCGGCGGCGCACGCCGGTGCCGGTGCCGGTGCCGGTCGGGCGTGCGCGCGGGCTGCCGCCCGGCCCCACATTCGTGCTGGTGCTGTCGGGCGGCGGGAACAGCGTCTGCGCGCCGGTACCTTCCTGCGACGGCTTGCGGGCCTCGCGCGCCCACTCGGCGTCGACATCACTGACCGCCTCCTCCTCGAGGTACGAGTCGATGTCGGAGTCGACCTGCTCGCCGTCGTCGCCTTCCTCGTCGCTCACGCCCTCGGGCAAGATCGCGGTGCCGGTGGCGCCGCGCGCCTCGCCGGTGCCCTCGGCGTCGAAGGCGACGTCGGCGAGGCGCAGGCGATCGGTGCCCGGCTCGTTCACGAAGTCGGCGACCACGCCGCCCTTGGGGCCCGGCTCGGGGACCACCGTCGTGGAGTGCCAGTCGACGACCTTGCCGCAGGCCTCGAGCAGCAGATCGCCGGCCTCGGTGGCGGTGCACATGAGATTGTTGCGGTGGGCGCAGCGCAGGAGCGCTTCCTGGAACTGGCCGGCGCTCTGGTAGCGCTCGTCGCGGTTGACCGCGAGCGCCTTGAACATGACCTTGTCGAGGTCCTTGGGCAGATCCGGGCGCTTCTTGGAGACCGCGACGATCGGCTGCTTGTAGATGTCCTCGGCGCTGGTGGTGAGCCCGGCAGCGACGAACAGCCGCTCGCCGGTGAGCATCTCGTAGAGACAAACGGCGACCGAGTACAGGTCGGAGCGTGGGTCGAGCTGCTCGTTCTTCGCCTGCTCGGGCGACATGTACCCGACCTTGCCCTTGACCCGGTAGAAGATGGACCGGTGCGTCGACGCCTTGGCGATGCCGAAATCGGTGAGCTTCACCTCGCCGGTGCCCGAGACCAGGATGTTCGACGGCGAAACGTCGCGGTGGATGATGCCGAGCGGCTTGCCGTCCTGGCCGAACTTCTGGTGCGCGTAGGAGAGCCCGGACAGGATCTCGCGCGCGATGAACATGGCGGCCTGCGGCGGCACGCGCTTCTTGCGGCGCTTGGCGCGCTTGAGCAGCGTGCGTAGATCGCCGCCGCGCACGTACTCCATGACGATGAAGTACTCGTCGCCCGCGTTCACCAGATCGATGGTGTGGACGATGTTCGCGTGGTCGAGCGTGGCGGTGAGGCGGGCCTCGCGCAGGAAGAGATCGATGAACTCCGGCTGCACGGTGAACTCGGGCAGCAGCTGCTTGAGCACGACCTCCTTCTCGAAGCCGCCGGCGCCGAGCTTCTTGCCCAGATAGATCGCACCCATGCCACCCTCGGCGAGATACTCGAGGACGACGTAGCGATCGAGTGGCGTCTGGACGACGGGGCGCTCGGCCATCGGTCCGCCGGAGTGTACCATCGTGCGGCGTAGCCCATGGCCGACGAAGGTTACCGACTGACGACGCTGCTCGAGCTTCGCCAGGCCGCGGAGGAGGCGTCCGAGCGGGCGCTCGCCGCGGCGCTGCAGGCGGCGAGCCAGGCGCGCGCAGCGGAGGCCGCGGCGCGTGTGGCGGAGATCGCGGCGGTGGCGCGCCGGTACGTGGCCGCAGCGGAGAGCGTGGCGCGCGCCGCCGCGTCCGGGAGTGCGGGCGGCGTGAGCGCCGGTGACATGGCCGCGTCGAGGCGGTGGATCGATCGGCTGGCGCAGGAGATCGAGCGGGCGCGCGAGCGTCTCGCGGCGGCGGGTGCGGCGCGGGAGGGGGCGGAGGTCCTGGAAGGCGAGGCGCGCGCGGCGCTGGCCGAGGCAGCGCGCGAGCGGCAGGCGATCGAGAAGCATCGCGAGGCGTGGGAGGTCGAGCGGCGTCGCGAGCGGGAGCGGCGGGAGGAGGCGGCGAACGACGACCGCGGCGGGCGTCGGGGGCCGAGCGGTGGGAGTGGGAGCGCGAAGTAGCTGAAAAGACTCGGACGAGAGCTCGGCGCCGAAAGTAAGATCTTGAACACCGTCCCCGAAAGTAAGACTGGCGGGCGTGGGCGCGTAGCAAGGACTCATGAAGCGCATGGCGATGGGTGTTCTCGTGGTCGTGGTGATGTCGGCGTTCTCCGGGGTGGCGGCGGCGCAGAAGACCGGCAGCAAGCCGATCAAGCGCTCCGATAGCTGCGCGGAGCAGCGGAAGCACGACAAGAACAAGGCGTGCAACCTGGACATCGACGGCGAGACGCTCGAGGGCGACAAGATCAGCCCCGATGGCGAGCAGTTCCTGGCGCATCCGCCGGCGCAGTTCGGCAGCCTCATCCGCTACCGGACCACGATGCTCGACAAGATGAGCAAGGACACCGACCGGTTCTAAGTCGGTCCGGCTGCGTGTAGAGTCGCCGCGTGCACGGGCGCGCCGCCGCAGCCTTCGTCTCCATGATGTCGATGGTGCTGACGCTGGCGATCGCGTGCGGCGGGTGCGGCTCGCGCGCGCGCAGCCGCTGCGAGCGGGCGTGTGCGCGCATGAGCGAGTGCGGCCGCGAGCTGCAGCTCGAGCAGGGGATCGACTACGGCGAGTGCGTCGAGGAGTGCGGCAAGCTCGAGCGCGAGCCGACCATGGAGGCCGCCGTCGAGAAGCACGTGCGCTGCGTCGACGAGGCGCCGATCTGCGCGCAGGTTATCGACTGTCCGTAGGCTACTTGCGCGAGCGGCGGGCGCGGGCGAGCGCGCCGTCGAGCGCGCGCTCCCAGTAGTAGCAGGCGCGGGCCTCGAGGTCGGGCGCCGGGCCGAACAGCCGGTTTGCCGTGAGGTGTACGAGCGCGGGCAGGATCGTGGCGGCAGCGTCGGGCGGTAGCGCGGCCGCGGCGAGGGTCTCGGTGACGCGCGCCAGGTGGGCGGCGAGCGGCCCGGCCACGCCGTCGGCGGCGTGGTTGGCGCCGGCGCCGGCGCCGGCAGCCTCGGCCTCGGCGAGGCAAGCGCTCAGGCGCCGCTGCACGCGCCGGAAGGTCTCGGCGTACGGGTCGGCCAAGCCGCGCGGCACGCCGTGGGCGTCGCGGCGGCGCGCCGCAAGGGCGACGCGCGCCGGGCCGTCCAGGTCGAAGCCGCGGGCGAGCGCGTCCATGGCGCGGGCGACCAGCTCGGCCGGGTCGTGCTCGGCGCCGCTGGGATCGCTGCCGGCGGCCTGGTTGTCGTCGAGCAGGTCGAGGGCGAGCTCGCTCTCCGACTGCCAGAGCTCCTCGACCGCGGCGAGCACCGGCGGCGAGCCGTAGCGCGACAGCTCGCGGTGGTAGTCGCCGCTCTCGCAGATCACCAGGTCACCGGCGGTGCGCGCTGCTACCAGCGCGACGTCGAGCCGGCGCGCGAAGCGATCGAGGCCGGCGCGTGCCTTGCCGTGCACGCGCAGGCGCAGGTGCGGTCGCCCGGGCGCGTCGACGTAGCGCAGGAAGAACCAGGCATCGAGGTCGCCGGTGGCCAGCGCCTCGTGCACCGCCGGGCCGACCGCGCCCGCGAGCACGCGGTCGGCGCGATCGGCGACGCCGTAGAGCTTGAAGGTGCGCCAGCCCGCGGCGGGCTGCACGGGCGGCACGACGCGGCCGGCGGCGGCGACGCCGGCGTGCGCGGCGGCCTCGTCGGGGTCGGGCGGCGACACGCACGCGACGATCGCCTCGACACGGCGCCCGCCGGCGTCGATCTCCTCGCCGAGCGGCGGCCAGATCTCCCACAGTCGCGCCCCGGCGGCGCGGCGCAGCTCGTCGGGCGCCCACGCGGCGTCGAGATCGACGGGCAAGAGCTCGTCCTCGTGACCCACCTGAACGTGGCGCGGCGGACCG
>JBKJOI010000401.1:0-7465 GCA_046595695.1 Haliangiales bacterium
ACGAGCTTCACCGCGTCCGCCTTGAACTCCTTCGTGAACGACCTTCGCTTCCGTGCCATGGGGACCTCTCGCGGCGCATCTTCGCGCCTTCTCGGGTGTCCACCAAGGCGGGGGAGATTCAGATGTCCTTGAGTCTCTCGAGGTCGTCCGGGTGAAGCTTGGCCGAACCGTTGACCGAGATGAGACGCCCGCCCTTCTTCAGCACGAGCTTGCAGTGCGCGGTGGAGCACTTTCCCACCGCGTCGAAGACCACGTCGAAGGCGCGCCCGCGCTGCGTGAAATCGTCCCTCGTGTAGTCGATGACGTCGTCTGCACCCAGTGACCTCACGAGCGCCATGTTGGCGGTGCTGCACACGCCCGACACCTGCGCGCCCAGGTGTCGGGCGAGCTGCACCGCAAAGGTCCCCACGCTACCCGACGCCCCGCACACGAGAACCCGCTCGCCACCGCGAATGCCGGCGCGCCTCAGGAAGGCCTGTGCCGTCAGCCCGCCGGCCGGTACCGCGGCAGCTTGCTCGAAGCTCATGTTGGCGGGTTTGTGTGCCACCAGGCCGACCTTGGTGACCTTCCCGCGCTCGGCCAGGCACCTGTACTGGGCATGCGCGCCGAAGCCGAAGCCGGTGAAGGCGAAAACCTGCTCACCTGGCTTGAAGCGCCGCACGGCGCGGCCCACCTCCTCGACCTCGCCCGCCAGCTCGAATCCCAGGACCTTCACCCGCTTCGGCCTGAAGAGCCCGTTGTAGAGCCTCGCGGCGAAGGGATCGGGCTTGCGCATTCGCCAGTCCCCGGCCGCCACGGTGGTGGCGCGCACCTTCACCAGAATCTCATCGTCGGCAGGCGCGGGCTTGTCGACCTCCATGAGCCGAACGACCTCCGGCGGTCCGTACTGGTCGTACACAGCCGCCTTCAAGATCGTGCTCCACGCCGGCAAAGGGATTTCGATACGGTCACGGTGGCACGCTCGCTCTTGGTTGTACCAACCGTCAAAGGACAATTGATAGCTGAGAGGAAGGCGAGGAGAGCGCAGGGCACCACCGCGCGCATCTGCTCGGGCGCGGTGTAGCCTGGTCGCGTGACCGAAGACGACCTTGCTGCAGCCTGGGACGCGCCACCGCCGCGCGCCCGCGCGATTCTTCGCATCACGGGCACGCTGGATTCGGTCCTCTTCGCGTGGGCCTGGGGCGGCGCAACATTGCTCCTGGTCGGCGGCGCCGCATACTTGACGCACCGGATGGGGCACCCGACGCAGCGCCCCACGCTATTCGTGGCCGCCATCATGGTGCCCATTGCGCTGCTCGCGATTGGAGTGGCCCGGCGCAGCACTACGAGGTGGCGCATGGTGCTCCTCCAAGGTGAGGCAGTCGGCGGGCACGTGATCGAGCGCGCGCAACGAATGATCCTCTCGAGCCGCGCCCCGCAACTCGACAACGTGCGAGTCCGCCTCGTCGCCGGGGACTCGTCGGCTCATGTCTGCAAGGTCGTGATGAGCTCTCTGCGGGCGCCCGCTCCCGGGACCGCCGTGCGAGTCATGTTCCACGCCCCCTCTCGCCTCGCTGCCGTGTGGGTCCCTGGCACGTTTGCCGCGCGGGGATCGTGTCGTCCGGAAACCAGGCAGCCCTGACGCGCCAGGTGCACCGCACCACAATTGCTTCGGGCGGCGTGAAACTGATCCACTCGGGCGGTCCGAAAGTGATCCGCCCCTATTTCAGGAGTGAGTCGCGGGCGCGCTGGCTGCGGCGTAGGGAACGACGGCTCGTGCTCGACGCGTGACGCATGTCGAAAGTGACACGCTCGATTTGTGACATGCCACTTTCGACACGGGAGTGACGCATCGGGCTGCGCCGCGCCCTCGGCGAGCGAACAAGGTCGGGCGCTTGCGCGCGCACGCGTCACGGCGCGTTCCATGCATCGAGGGCCAGTAGAAAGGCGCCGCCGCACCCGTCGACTGGCGGGCGATGGCGGCGTCGAACGAACACGTGGGCTGCTGGCCTGCGAAGGGAGACGACCATGCGAAGCAAGACATCGGGATCGATCATGCTCGGGATCGGAGCGCTCGCGCTCCTCGGTTGCGGCGCGGAGGAGCTGGTGCCGGCGCCGGACCGCGACGACGACGCCCTCGCCCAGCCCGTCGTCGTCGTCGAAGACGGGCTCACCACGCTCGCCGAGCTCGACGTCGGCGACACGAAGGTGACCTTCTACGAGCCCGAGGCGGGCACGATCGTCATGACCGAGCTCGGCAAGGTCGGGACCGACCCAGTGCTGGCGTCAGCGCGCGGCGAGCGTCCGCTCGACATCTACGAGCAGTTCTCCGGCCAGCGCGCCCCGGCGGCGCTGGTGCAGGCGCAGCGCATCGTCGACGAGCTCGCGACGCTCGAGCCACCGCGCGTCGTTGCGGCACCGACGGCGGATGACGAGGAGGCCTCGGCCGCCTCGGCGCGCGTGCCCCGCGCGCTCGCCGACGACGAGTGGTTCTGGGCGAACTACTGCGGGAACCAGCAGAACGAGTTCTACAAGGAGAAGCGCTGGCGGGCGGCCACCTCGAACGAGGTCGACTTCCAGATCGACGACATCTACAGAGGGCACATCGCGGTGATGTCGCTCGAGGGAACCATCAAGGCGTCGTTCAAGACCCGCTCCTGGTACACGTGGTCGGGCGCCACGCGCGTCGAGCTGCCGAAGGGCTACTACTACGATTACCTGACCGGCGGCGTGGGCGACTACGACATCAAGGCGTACATCTACGAGGCCAGCGGCAACACCTACGACGCCTGCGGCTACGGCCATCGCAGCCGGATCCCGATCTAGGCGCCGCCATCTGACGATCGCGCGCGCCGGCGGCACCGGCGCGGCGGTCGTCACCATGCTGGCTTGAAGCGCCGCACGGCGCGGCCCACCTCCTCGACCTCCTCGACCTCGCCCGCCAGCTCGGATGTGCAGGGCTTCGCGCCTACTGAACCCAGCCGGGCAACGCGGCCGCCTGCTTCACCCAGGTCGCCATCTGCGCGGCGTCGAGATCGTCCTCGTGGACGTCGACGTAGCGCACGTCCTTGTGCTTGCTGGCGCCGGGCGGGACCGGGCGCAGCGACGTGCCGCGGAAGAAGGTCACTTTGACGTAATGGGTGAAGACGTGGAACGACAGGAACCAACCCTGGTCCTCGAGGCCGTAGAATGGCGAGTTCCACTTCACGCCCTTGCGCACGTTGGGCACGTTCCGCACGATGAGCGTGTCGAGGCGCTTCCCGATGTCGCGCTTCCAGGCGGGCATTGCGGCAATGTACGCCTGCACCGGGGCGTCGCCGTCCGCCTTCGCGATCTGCGGGTTGCCGCCCGAGAGCAGGACGACGGCCGCCCTGGCACCTGGCTTGGCCTTCGCGCGCACCTTCGGCATCGGCTTGTTTGGCATGTGCCAGGAACTCTACTCGATCGTCCACCGCGAGCGCCGAGCGCAGGTGCACGCGGCGCGCGTGGTAAACACTTGTGATGCACCATCGACGACGAGCTGGCGGTTTCGAGGGTGCACCGCGGCGAGTCTGGCGCGCCGCCGCCTTGGTCAGCATCGCGCTCGCTCCGGGCGCGTGCAAGCACGCGGCGTCGCCGAAGGGCGGCATCGACGAGCCCGGACTTCCGCACGCGGCCGCGCCCACCGACGACTGGAAGCTGCCCCCGGCGGTGAAGGCGCTCGCTGGCGCCGGTCCGCACGCGTTCGTCGCCGACAGCCACGGCCTCGTCGAGGTCGCTACTGGCGCGGCGCCCGCCAGCCTGGTCGTCACGCCCGGGTCGATCCGGTGGTGCAACGTCGACGCGCGCGGGCAGGTGGTCTGGTTCCTGCGCGACACCCATCTGTTCGCGTTCGACCTGGTCGATCGATCGGTCCACCGGGTCGTGCGCGGCGGGTTCGACGAGTCCACCAGCACGCCCATCATCAGCTGGGGCAGCCAGCAGCTCGGCGGCGAGAGCCACGTCGACTTCCAGGTGGCGCCGGCACTGGTGATGACCACGCCAGCGGAGATCACTGCGGAGATCGGCTGCGAGGGCGACGCGGCGTACTACTGCTACGAGGAACCCGCCGCCGATTCACCGGTGCTGAATGCCGACCTCGCCGAGGAGCGCGCGCGCATCCTCGCGCTCGTCATCGCGGACCCTGCGTATGTCGCCGCGGTGGTGACGCGCGGGGCGACCGGGTCGCTGTGGACCGCGCCGCCAACCCCGCCGAAGCCGCCGAGCAAGCAGCCGCGGGTCGACCGCAACGCGTGCAGCGAGGACGCCGACGCTTGCGGCCAGCTGAGCGCCATCCCCGGCAACTCGCTGTGGTCGGTCGTGGTCGGCAACAGTCGCGGCGACTTCTATTACGAGGTCAGAGCGCTCTGGGATCCCGCGACGGGCGAATACCTCGACTTCGCCAGCGGCACGATCGGGCGCTCGCGTGACGTGCCCACCGGCGGCCGTGACCTGCGCGGGCTCCGGGCCTCGCCGAGCGGCGGGCTGACCATCGACGGCGTGGTCTTCGATTCGAAGAATGTGTACTACACGCCGACTGGCGGGGACGACACCGCGCCCATGTCGTGCGGCTGGACCGACGGCGGCTGGCGCGTGCCCGGCCCGCACGACTGACGACGCCATTTCTCGCCACGCGGCGCGACCCACGGCATCATGGGGCATGAGCGATTGTCGAGCGAAGGTTCGCTGGTTGTCATTCGAAGAGGGTGGGCGGATCCGTCCGCCGACGGGACCGCGGTACTCGTCGATCGCTCGCTTCACGACCGCCGAGACGGCGGCGGCGGGCGAGCCGTGGAGCCTCGTGCTGTACATCGGCAACGATCCGGGCGACGTCGTCGTCTCGCCGCTCGTCGACTCGGCGCCGGCGGAGCTGTTCGTGCGCGGCAGTCGCTTCGTCCTCTTCGAGGGCGAGGTGAAAGTGGGCGAAGGCGAGATCGTCTGAGTTGCATCGCGCGATGCCTTCGTTGCCGCGCCGCTCGGGCGGCGACGCAGCTCCACAATACATGAGCTCTAGCCCGGCAGCCGCAACTTGTGTCGGATCGGGCTTGCCGCCCTTGCAGGCGATACAGGTCGGTGGCCGCCTTGTGCCGGTCGACACACTCGGCCCGGTGGGGTGCCGCTAAGATGCCTCCGATATGTCCGGGCTGGAGGAAAAGCGTGGCGCGCGTGAGCCCCGCACGCGGCGCAAGGACTCGGCACGAGCCGCCGCGGTCGGTCGCGCACGGCTGCTGATCAAGGCGCACCTCGGCTGGCTCGACGGCTACCCCGGCGTGGCCGGCACCGGGCGCGTCGCCTGGCTTGGCAGCCGCGTCGACGGGATCGATCGCGCCGCGCTGGCTGAGGCGACCCGGGCGACGAAGCAGCTCCACCGCGAGCACGAGGCGGTCTTGCCGCTCGTGCTGGGTGACGTGAGCGCCTGGGACAGCGGCGTTGCGACGGCGCTGCGCGCGCTCAAGGGCACGATCCACGACGGCGTGGCGTTGCCGAGCCTGTTCACGATCGATGGGGCGTACCGCGAGCCCGAGCGCAGGCTGGCCTCGCAGTTGCTCGCGACGCGGCCGGTGCTGGCGCCGCTCCTGAATGCGCTGTCGTGGATGCGGGTCACCGCGCCCGGGCAGGCACGGCGAGACCTGCACTGGCTGCGCGCCGCGGCGTCCATCGACGTGCTGCTCGAGCGGGCCTCGGACGGCCTGACCACGGCGCTCCTGCTCCGACGACTCGCCGTCGAGGAAGGCGACCAGCGGATCGCCCCGCTCGTCGCCCTGGCCGGCGAGCCGGCGACGTACGACGTGGTCGTCGTCGGCCGCGACTACGTGGACGCCGTGGTGAAATGGCTAGCTGGAGGCAGGCGCACGCTGGGCCAGCGACCGAGCACGACCGTGCGTCAGTCGATCTTCACGCTGATCTCCTGGATCGCCGAGCAGCCCTCGGCGGTGCGAAGGATGGCGCTACGGGCCCTGACGACCGCCGACCTGCCGGCTTTCCTGGCGGGATGGGCGGCCCTGTGGGCGACGGTTGACGTCGCGCTGGCGCGAGGCAGACGCATCCGGACTCGCAACGAGCGCGCCGCGATCGACTGGAGCGAGCTCCAGCGAATGCACCAGCAGATCGCCCGCGCCCTGGCCGCGACGCCCTCGATGCTCAAGAGCGATCGCCTGGTCACGACGATCCAGGGGGCCGCAACCGACGCGCGGGGTCTGCTGCTCGACGTCATCGAGGCGATTCCGGTCGGAGAAGGAGCTTCGTTCAGGACCGATGCCCTGAGCCACCTCGTCCGCGCGACCGAATACCTCGAGCCGCGCGACCGCACCGCCGTCCTCGAGATGATGAAGGTCTATCTCGCCGCGCGGGGCGGGGAGCCCGTACGCCGCTGGTTGAGCCCGATCGCGACGCTACTCGACGGGGGCAGGACCCACCTGGGTATGTCACTGTGTGGGGTGCTGCGCCGTCCTGCTGAGTGGCGTCGCTTCACTGAAACGCTGGTCACGCTGGCCCGGCGGCCGGAGGAGCTACAGCCTACCGCGCTCGGCCAGCTCGCCAGCCTGGTGACGACCTTCACGCACGCCAGCGAGGTCGTAGAGCGTTTCACGAGCGGTGCCGATTGGCAGAGCGATCCCGCGGCGGTGACCGTGGCAGCGACCCTGACCACCACGTCCGCGGAGTTCGCCACCATCGGACGCGTGATGGCCTCCGAGACCGACGGGCTCGAACAGGCCATGGTCACGGTGTCCGAGGTGACCGCGCCATCGGCCAGGCCGCTGCTGCGAGCCTTGATCCGGCGTGGCGAGCGCAAGCGTCTGCTCGGGGCGGCCCAGCAACTCGACGTGCTCCAGGCGTTGCGGCAGCCGGGCGTGCCCCGGCTGTCCGCTTCGAGCCCCGGGAAACCGGCGGCCTGGGTGAGCACCTACCCCGCCGTGCTGCACGATGCCCTCATCCGTCTCGACGCGGCCGGGGCCGCAGCCAGCGCGCAGCGTCTGCTCGCCGGTACCTTCCCCGATCCCGAGCAGCTTCGCTCCGAGATCGCGGCGATCGACGGCAAGCTCGGCACCGGCACCGGCACCGCGGCCGAACGCCTCCTCACCCGCCGCGCGAACCTCACGGCCCGCCTCTCGACGCCGAGCGCGCCGTCCGCCGCGCGCCTCGAGCGCCTCCACGTGGAGCTGCAGCGAGCCGCCGACCTGGCCGAGCTCGACGGCTGGCAACGCCAGCTCGACGCCCTCGTCGACGTCGCGCTACCCAGGGCGCTCGGGCTCCCTCGGCCGGCGCCGCCTTGGCTGGGGAACCCGGACTATCGAAAGCTCATCCTCGGCGTGCTCCGGCTCGAGGGCTCGGTCCGCACGCTGGCCCAGCGGGTGCTCGCGGGCCGCTGCGGTCCGCCGCCCTGGGATCTGCGCGACGACCCGGCCAACCGAGCGTTCGTGGCGCGGCTCGCCGCGCGCGGGATCGATCCAGTGCCGTGGATCCATGG
>JBKJOI010000406.1:0-8457 GCA_046595695.1 Haliangiales bacterium
ATCGCCGACGTCGCCAAGGTGAACGAGCAGCTCGCCAAGCGGACCGCCCGGCTGCAGATCGTCGTCTCCGAGCACCGCGGCCTCGCCCTGACCGTGGTCCGCGATGGTGATGGCTTCGTCGCCTGGGCCGTCGCCGACGACTGGCTGCTCGTGCACCTGGGCGTCGAGTCGGTCGAGAAGTCGACGACCACCTGGCTGAACGAGATCCTCGACGCCAAGACCAGGCTGGCCGCCGAGTCCGACCTCGAATGGGCGTGGCAGCAGGCGGCGGGGCAGAAGGAAGCCCTGGGCCTGGTGCGCGGCCCGGCACTCATGGCCATCGTGCGGACGCTCGACCGCGCCGAGAGCAAGAGCGCCGCGTGTGACGCCATGAACGCGGATCTCGCGAGGACCTTCGGCCGGGTGGCGCTCTCCGCCGCGCTCGCCGAGGGCCGGCTCGATGGTCGCGTCTTCGTGGAGCTGTCGCCCGAGGCCTCGAGCGCGCTCACCGGCCACGTCGCCGGTGCGCCCGATCCGGCCTACCTGGCCGTGCGCGAGGAGGCCGGGCTGATGGTCTCCGCCGGCCTCGACCTCGACTGGCTCGGCCAGACCAGCAAGGCGCACCAGGACCGCGAGTGTGGCCTCTTGCCGTCGATCGTGCGCGAGCTCGACCTCGACGACCTGCAGGATCCGCTGACGCGCGAGCTGGGCAAGCGCGCCTTCACCTCGTACCACGTGGCGCTCCTGGGCGGCTCGGCCGGCCTGGGCGGCGTCGACGTGCAGGCGGTGGGCTTTGCGGGCGTCGCCGACGAGGGCAGTGTGCGCAACCTGCTCGGCCAGCTCGGCCAGGCGCGCACCGCCAAGGTGGGCGGCGCCGACGTGCAGCAGGTGAGCATCCCGGGCGTCGCGCAGCCGCTCGAGTACACCCTGGGCGCCGGCGTGCTGCGCGTGGGCATGGGCCGCGGGCTCATCGCCCGGCTGCTGGCGAGCGGCGCCAAGGCCGCCCCGGCCTCGGGCGAGATGCTCTCGCTGGCCATCCGCCCCGACAAGCTGCCCGACCTGCTGTCCGCGCTGCAGCTCCTCGGCGGCCGCGACGCGGAGCAGATCGCGCGCCTCCTGGGCGAGTACAAGTGGATCCGCGGCGCGATCGCCGCCGAAAACGGCGGCGTGCGCGTGACCGGCGGCTTCGAGCTGAGGTAGAGTCGCCGGCCGTGCCAGCAGAAGTGCCCATCATCCGCCTCGGCGACGTGAAAAAGACCTATGGCGCGGGCAAGGCTCGCCAGGACGTGCTGCGCGGCGTCTCCCTCGAGATTGCCCGCGGCGACATGGTGGCGCTGGTCGGGCAGTCGGGCTCGGGCAAGTCGACGCTGCTCAACATCGTCGGCGGCCTCGACACCGCCGACTCGGGCAGCATCATCGTCGACGGCCACGACTACGCCAAGCTCGACGACAAGGCGCAGTCGCGGCTGCGCAACGAGCGCATCGGCTTCATCTTCCAGTCCTTCCACCTGCTCGAGCACATGTCGGTGATCGAGAACGTCGCGGTGCCCTCGTTCTTCGCCTCGGCCGGCGCGGCCGCCGAGCGCATCGACGAGCGTGCGCGCGCCTCGCTGGCGCGCGTCGGCCTCACCGACTACGCCGACCGCAAGCCGAACGCGCTCTCCGGCGGCCAGAAGCAGCGCGTGGCCATCGCGCGCGCGCTGTTCAACCAGCCGGTGCTGCTGCTGTGCGACGAGCCCACCGGCAACCTCGACAGCGAGACCGGCCGCGGCGTGATCGAGCTGTTCCAGGAGCTGAACGGCGAGGGCCTCACGCTGCTCATCGTCACCCACGAGGAGCGCGTCTCGCAGGCGGCCAAACGGGTCGTCCGCATCGCCGACGGCCTGCTCGTCGACCAGGAGTCGCGCTCGGTCGAGCTCTCGGCGCCCGCGACCCGCAGCGGCGCACGGACCGGCACATGAGCAAGCCACCCAAGGTCTTCAAGCCCTCGATCGCGCGCATGGTCAGCCAGAACCTGCGCCGGAACCTGCGCCTGTTCGCGCTCTCGGCGCTGGGCATCGTGATCGGGATCTCCGCCTTCGTGTTCTTCCTCGGCCTGTCCGGGGGCGTGCGCAAGGTCGTGCTGGGCGACATCTTCCCGATCAACCGGGTCGAGGTCATCGCGCCCAAGACCACGCTCACCGGGCTCAGCGTGCCCGTCGACGACGTGCTGGTCGCGAAGATCAACGCGCGAGACGAGGTCGCGGCCGCGTTCCCGCGCATGCGCATGAACTTCCCCGCCGAGGGCCGCGGCTCGCTGTTCGGCGCCAACCTGTATTTCCCGCTGGGCGGCTTCTGCGACGGCATCGACCCGTCGCTGCTGGCCGGTGACCCGGGCGCCGACAAGTTCAAGGACTGGGACGAGCTCGAGCAGGGCAAACAGAGCCCCTGTCCGGAAGGCGGCAAGTGCGCCGACCCCGACTACTACTGCTCCGCCGTCGACAACCTGTGCCACCACCGCGTCCCGGTGATCGTCTCGCGGCACATGATCGAGCTCTACAACGGTTCGTTCGCGCCCGCGCATGGCTTGAAGCGCATCGGCGCGGCCGAGGAGGCCATGCTGGCGAACTTCATGAAGTCCATGAAGTTCCGCATCGACCTGGGCAAGAGCGCGGTCAAGACGCTCGCGGTCAACCTGGGCACGCCGCCCGAGTCGCACGAGGCCATGCTCGTGGCCATCACCAGCAAGGCGGTGCCCATCGGCGTGACCGTGCCGATCGGCTACGTGCGCCGCTGGAACCAGAAGTACATCGGCGACGCGTCGACGCACCAGTACTCGTCGATCATCGTCGACCTGCGCGACAAGCAGGACGTCTCGCGCTTCGTCGCCTGGGTGAAGTCGATCGGCTACGAGCAGGAGGAATCGTACGCCGAGAACTTCGCGCTCGTGATCACGATCGTGACGCTGCTGTTCATCCTCATCTCGCTGGTCATCATCGGCATGAGCGCGGTGAACATCGCGCACACCTTCTTCATGCTCATCAGCGACCGCCGGAAGGAGATCGGCATCCTGCGCGCCGTCGGCGCGTCGAAGGCCGACGTGCGCCGCATCATCCTGGGCGAGGCCGCCGCGGTCGGCGCGGCCGCGGGCGCCGCCGGCATCGTGATCGGCGTGATCGCGGCCAAGCTGATCGACTTCCTGTCGTCGCGCTTCGTGCCCGACTTCCCGTTCAAGCCCACGACCTACTTCCTGTTCACGCCCGCGCTCCTCTTCGGTGCGCTCGCCTTCGCCATCGTGTTCTGCGTGCTCGGCGCCTTCCTGCCGGCGCGGCGCGCCGCCAACCTGCAGCCGGCGCAAGCGCTCGCCAGCTAGCCGCCATTTCGCCAAGGGGGACTGCCATGACCAAGTACGTGCACTTCGAGACCGACAAGGGTGAGATCGTCGCCGAGCTCTTCGAGAAGGAGACGCCGGGCACGGTCGCCCACTTCGCGGGCCTGGCCGCGGGCACCAAGGAGTTCACCGACCCCAAGACCGGCCAGAAGGCGACCCGTCCGTTCTACGACGGGCTCACCTTCCACCGCGTCGTGCCCAACTTCGTGATCCAGGGCGGCTGTCCGCTCGGCACCGGCACCGGTGGCCCGGGTTACAAGATCAAGTGCGAGACTACCGGCAACCGGCCGCACCAGCGCGGCACGCTGTCGATGGCGCACGCCGGCAAGGACACGGGCGGCTCGCAGTTTTTCATCTGCCACGCGACGCCCAGCCACCTGGACGGCAAGCACACCAACTTCGGCCAGGTCGTGAAGGGCATCGAGGTCGTCGACGCGATCCGTGCGGGGGATCGGATGAACAGGGTCTGGATCGAGGACAAGTAGGAGCGAAATAGGCCGCGAACCCGCGGCAGGATCGGCGGTACAACCCCGTGGACCTAACCGATCCTTACGTAACCGCCCAAACCTTTCAGACGTATGGTGTCCAAGTATGCGAACATGCGGATCAAAGGTGCTATAGTCCCCCAGGTTTTTGACGGTGCGAAGCCGCACCAAGGCGAGGCCGGCAGGTGAAGAAGCCGATCCCGTTCGGGAAGTACTACCTTCTCGAACGCATCAATGTAGGCGGAATGGCCGAGGTCTTCCGCGCAAAGGCCTACGGGGTCGAGGGCTTCGAACGCCTCCTGGCCGTCAAGCGCATCCTCCCGAACATCGCTGAGGACCAAGAGTTCATCACGATGTTCATCGACGAGGCCAAGATCGCCGTCCAGCTGAACCACGCCAACATCGCGCAGATCTTCGATCTCGGCGTCGTCGACGGCTCGTATTTCATCGCCATGGAGCACATCCACGGCCGTGACATGCGCGCGATCTTCGAGCGTTGCCGGCAGCGCAACGAGCCCATGCCCATCGCGCAGTCGTGCTTCATGGCCATGAAGATGTGCGAAGGCCTGGACTACGCGCACAACAAGCGCGACCAGGGCAGCCGCGAGATGGCGCTCGTGCACCGCGACGTCTCCCCGCAGAACGTGATCGTGTCGTTCGAGGGCGAGGTCAAGATCATCGACTTCGGCATCGCCAAGGCCGCCGGCAAGATGGGCAAGACCCAGGCCGGCATCCTGAAGGGCAAGTTCGGCTACATGTCGCCCGAGCAGGTGCGCGGGCTGCCCATCGATCGCCGGTCGGACATCTTCTCCACGGGCATCGTGCTCTACGAGCTGCTCACCAACGAGCGGCTGTTCGTCGGGGAGAGCGACTTCTCGACGCTGGAGAAGGTCCGCAACGTCGAGATCCTGCCGCCCTCGACCTACAACCGGAAGATCCCGGAAGAGCTCGAGCGCATCGTCCTCAAGGCGCTCGCCAAGGACGTTGACGACCGCTACCAGAACGCGATCGATCTCCACGATGAGCTGCAGGCCTTCGTCTACACCGCCGGCGAGTTCTACTCGCGCAAGGACCTGGCGGCGTGGATGAAGCGCACGTTCGTGAAGGAGATCGAGGAAGAGACCGCGAAGCTCGAGCAGTACCGCCAGCTCGCGCCACCCGAGGTGCGCCCGCCGACCGCGAACCGTGGCGCGCAGCAGACGCCCGCGCCGCAGCAGGTTGCGCGCCGGCCCACGATCGGCATGGCCGCGATCGCGCCGCCGCCGCCACCGCCCGGTTCGATGAACGGCCGCGCCGGTGGCACCGTGCCACCGCCGGTCGCCGGCGCCGCCGTGGCCGCGCCGGCCGCGAAGGCCACGAAGCCGCCCGGTCCCAAGCCGCCCGGCGCCAAGCCGCCGGCCGGGCACAAGCGCGAGGATCAGACCAACGAGCTCGAGTGGGACGACGAGGAGCTCGAGACCCAGATCTACGACACTCCCGACGGCCAGCCGCCGGGATTCGAGGCCGAGGCGGCCGCGCTCGCCGCCGCGCCGGTCGAGCCGAGCGCTGCCGCCGCTGAGAATCCGCCGCGGCGGCCGAGCGGTGATCAGCAGCAGGCCGTGCGTCGGACTGCAGGCGGCATGGCCACCGCCGGCGAGCCGGTCGCGACGTCGCGCCAGACGTCGCCTCCGCCGGTCGGGGTGCAGACCATCCAGGGCTTCGGCTCGGCGAACGGCAGCCACGCGCCCAGCGCGCTCGGTTCCGGCCAGACGCCGCAGCCGTTCTCCTCGTCCTTGTCGGGCTCGCCCGCGCCGTCGCCGTTCCCGCCGCCGCCGATCGCCGATGAGCCGTCGGCGATCGTGTCCATGGCCAAGCTGGGCGCTCAGCGTCCAGTCATCGAGACCTCAGCGCCTCTGTCGCCGCAGGTGTCGTGGCGTTCCAGCCGCATGCCGGTCATCGCGGCGGTGGTGGGTGTGCTGGTGCTGGGCGGTGGTGCCGGCCTGTACTTCGCGCTCGCGGGCAACTCCAACCCGCCCGCGGCCAAGGTCGCTCCCGTCACGCCGGCCGCGGGCTCGAACCCGGGCGGCGAGGGTGGGGCGCCCGTCGGTGATCCGCCTTCGGGCGGCGCTGGCGCGGGCGGATCCGCGGCCGTGGCTCCGCCGGGACCGACGGGTCCGGCCGATCCCAAGTCCGGCTTCGAGGTCTGGACCGTGCCGCCGGGCGCCACCGTCAAGCTGGACGGCGCGCCCGTGAAGGGCCAGACGCCGTTTGCGCTCACCAACCTCACCGTCGGCAAGCACACCATCGAGGTGTCGCTGCCGGGCTACCAGCCGTCGTCGCAGGAGGCGCAGGTCGAGGCCGGCAAGACCTCCCGGCTCGACTTCAAGCTCGCGCCCTTCGAGGCGGTCGCGCACTTCGCCAGCGAGCCGCCGGGCGCGAAGGTCACCATCGTCGCCGAGGGGGGCGCGCGCGAGATCGTGGGTCAGGCACCCGCCGACTGGAAGCTCGACCCGACCAAGAAGTACGAGATTGTCTTCGAGAAGGACGGCTACGTCACGGTCACGCGCGCGGTCGACCCGAGCGTCGAGCTCGTCGGCGGCAAGAGTGAGCTCACCATCGCGGTGGTGCTCGAGCGTGCGCAGATCGCCGCGGTCCCCGATCGCGGCCCGCGCAAGCCCGACGTCGTCCGCGATCCGCCCCGGGAGCCCGCGCCGAAGGATCCGCTGCCCAAGGATCCCCGCGAGCTGGTGGTGAAAGATCCTCCCAAGGATCCCGAACCCAAGGACCCGCCGAAGGATCCGCCCCGCGAGCCGGCTGTTGCCGGCACGGGCACGCTCATGCTCGGCGCCAAGCCGCAGTGCAAGATCTACATCGACGGCAAGGACACCGGGCTGGTCACGCCGCAGCGCTCGCTCGACGTCAAGGTCGGCGTCCGGCGCATCACGCTGGTGAACAACGAGTTCAACATCAAGGAGACCTTCTCGATCGAGGTGAAGCCAGGCCAGACCGAGAAGGTGATCAAGGACTTCAGCGACCGCATCCCGCAGTAGCGGTCGTCGCGCCCGGGCGAGCGGCGTGGCTAGTCGATGTCGTTCTTGCGGAACATGCCGGCGGAGCCGGTGATGTCACGGCCGGTCGCCGTGGCTTCGCCGGTCATGGAGAAGGTCGACAGGATGCCGTCGCAGTCTAGGTCGCCGAGCGCACGCGCGGTGAACTTAGCAGTGGCGGCGCTGCCACTCGAGTCGTACTCGTAGCGGTAGTAGTGCGGATCAGGCACGTCGAAGTGCAGCGCGTTCCACGTGAGGTTGTTCCACACCCCCGGGGCCGCCGCGCACTTCCGGCCGGCGCTCAGGCAGCAGGTGACCGCCGGGCTGACGGTCTCGCTGGCGGGAAACTGCGCGGCGAGGAAGGCGCCCGCACCGCGCTCGGAGCCGACGTCCATGTAGTACGTGCGCGAGCCTTCATAGAGCTTCCGGACGTTCTGCGTGGCCTCGGTCGTCCTGGCCTTGGCGACATAGCGCATGAACGCTGGGATCGCGACCGATGCCAGGATGCCGATGATCGCCACGACGATCATGAGCTCGATGAGCGTGAAGCCTTCGTCTCGCCGCCACTTCACCATGTTTCCTCGCTCTCCCGTCGTTGCGTAGCAAGGTCAGTGCCAGGAGGCTCTTGAGGTAAACTTCAATAGCTACCGTGGCTTAAATTATCATGGTTTGTCGAAATCGAAGGCTGGATTACGTTCACGTGACAAAAAACGTCATGCTGCGAAGCTTTGCTGCCGAGGACTGTCACTGCGGGGCAGTCGCCGGCAGGAGCTGGTCTTTGTGCCCGTCGAGGTCTCCGTTCTCATCGACGTCCCCGTCCTCGTCCCCGTCCTCGTCCCCGGGATCTCCGACGTCCCCGAGCGAAGCCGCGAACAGTGGCGTGTCGAGCAGGACCTTGGCCGAGCGCGCCGGCCTGGTGTTGCCGACGAGCACGTAGAGCGCGGCCGGGGCATAGGGCAGCTCGTGCTTCCACTCGGCATCGAAGTCTTCCTTGGCCATTCGCAGCGCGTCCGCCATGGATGCCGAGGACAGGCGCTCGTAGCGCGCGATGAGCAGGTCGCGGGTCTTGCCGTCCTCGGTGGTGAGGATCATCTCGCGTAGCTCGCGCCGCGCCCGCTCGTGCTGGCCGAGCTTGGTGCGCAAGGTCGCCGCCAGGGTCGGCAGGTCGGGCGGCGAGCCGGGGATGCGCATGGCGCGCTCGATGTAGCTCACGCCCAGCTCCTTGAACTGGCGTGCCTCGGCGGGGTCGCTGGTCTTGAGGTCGAGGTAGTAGCGGATCCCCAGGATCCAGGCCATCTCCCAGTCCTGCGGGAAGACCTTGATGCCGCGCTCGAGGATGTCGACCGAGGCCACGAACTCCTCCTGCGTGGCCTCCTTCTGCCGGAACGTGGTGGCGTACGCGCCCCACACGTACGGTCGGCGGAAGTACGGGTCGAGCGCGTTGACGAGCGCCACCAGCGGCTCGACGTCCTTCATGGAGAAGCCGTTGTGCAGGCCGTCGCCGTAGTAGACGAGCGTGCGCGCCCAGGTGACATCGGCGGCGACCTCGTTGTAGCCGGCCGAGAGGAAGCGTGCCGACCCCGGGGTCGGCACCAGC
>JBKJOI010000452.1:0-29553 GCA_046595695.1 Haliangiales bacterium
CTCGGCCCGCTGCGCGAGCTGCTCAAGCTGCCGCCGGAAGCCTCGTAGGCGGGCGCGGCGGCCGGTCTCGCGCAGCGCCAGGCGACCCGCGTCGTCGACGATCACGATCGCCGCCTCGCCGGGCGCGACGCCGAACGCGGCGCGCGCCGCCGCATCGTCGGGCACGACCTGCCAGCCGTCCGCGAGCGGCACGTCGCCGACGTCGCCCACGAACGCGCCGAGCGTGGTCGCCGCGGGCAGCGCCTCGTCGACCAGCGCAGCGCACAGCCGCAGGCTGGGATCATCGAAGAGCTCGGCGGCGCGCTCGTCACTGCCGTCGAAGCCGCCCTTCACGAACGGCACCTCGGCGCGGTGGACCGTGCGCGCCAGGAAGACGATCGCGCACGCCTTGCCCGCGCAGGCCTGGTTGGACAGCTTGCCGACCGAGAAGCGCGGCGCGGCCTCCGGCGGCGGCGGCTCCTCGGCGCCGAGCAGCCCGCGCAGCTCGGTCAGCTTCGCGTCGTCCATCGCGCCGCTGTGCCGCATGAGCACCTCGCCCGTGGGGCCGAGGACGACCAGGCCGGTGTGCCCCTTGGGCAGCTTGAAGCCGCGCAAGAGCGCGCCCTCGTAGTCCATGTAGAGCGGCAGGCGCGCCTCGGCGCGCATGCGACCGATGAACTTGTCGATCTGCCACTTGAGGATGCCCAGGCCCTCGGCCTCGCCGATCGCGAAGCCGCGCACGCCGACGGGGTAGCGCCAGCGATCGAGCGCGCGGCCCAGCGGGCGGCCCTCGCGCGACGCCATGCTCTCGCGGCTCTCGAGCACGAAGTACGTGGTCTGGCCGCGCAGCTCGGCGAGCACGAGATCCGGCAGCCCGCCGTCGCCGGGCACGCGCAGCCGCGCCAGCCCGCCCGCGCCCTCGACCTCGGGCAGCACCGCGGGGATGGTCTCGACACGCGGCCGCAGCTTCCACCACAGGAAGCCGCCCGCGCCCAGCGCGAGCACCAGCAGCACGAGGAAGACGCGGAGGACGATTCGGAGGACGCGACGCATGGCGGGTCGGATGCCGCGCACAGTAGCGGCCGCAGCGCGCCAGCGCTACTTGGACTGGATGGTCACGCGCGCATCGGCTTGCATGACAGCGCCGGTCAGGTAAGGGGTCATGGACGCGTCGTCCAGCAGGTAACGGCGGAACCATGCGACCGTGGTGCGGCGTGTGACCGCCTTGATCGCCGGCACGTCCGCGGTGTGCTGCGCGCAGAAGCCACAGAACGGGCAGGCGGTGTCGTCGACCCAGTCCATGTGCCCGGCGTTCTTGACCGTGACCTCGAGCGCGGGCGAGCCGGCCGCGGCGTAGTACTGCTTGAAGTTGTCGGCGGTGGGCGCGCAGGACCCGCCGTCGAGCGTCTCGCCGAGCACCACGATGGCGGCGTCGATCTGCGCCATCATCTCCGGCGCCACCGAGGGCGTGTTGGCGTCGACGGGGTCCCAGCCGACCACCGCCTTGATGCGCGCGTCGCCGGCGGCGGCGAGCAGGCTGATCTTGCCGCCCAGCGAGTGACCCGCGGCGCCGATCCGGGTCGCGTCGACGTGGCCGGCGAGACCGCTGTCGGCGCCGAGTGCCCAGTCGATCACGCCGCGGGTCGCGACGGCGAGATCGGCGTGGTTGGCGAGGAAGCCGCCGCCGAAGTTCTGCGAGATCGCCACGAAGCC
This sequence comes from Haliangiales bacterium, assembly GCA_046595695.1. Classification (GTDB taxonomy): domain Bacteria; phylum Myxococcota_A; class Polyangia; order Haliangiales; family SHYZ01; genus JBKJOI01. Next base: position 1,693 of record JBKJOI010000452.1, read on the forward strand.
GTGCGTGGCCAGGTAGCGGCCGTACGAGGCGTACTGGTCGCGGTCCATCTGGAAACCCGGCGACACGATGACGACTGGGAAGCTGCCTGCGGCGATGATCGTGCCGTTCGTCGACGGCGCGAACACCGTGACCGCCACCGCACCGGCCATGTCGTCGGTCTCGAGCACCATGTAGTCGCCCTCCGACGATGGATCGATGCCCGTCGCGGGCCCGGCGTCGGCGCCGCCGGGCGGCGTGGCGTCGGGTGCGCTCGGGTCGGCGTCGGGCGCGTTCGGATCGGCGTCGGCGGGATCGGCGGGACGGGCATCCGGCACGCCGTCATCGTCGCCGTCGTCGTCAGCGCCGCCGCCGGCGTCGCCGCAGGCGGTGGACGCGAGCGACGTGCCCACGGCCAGCGCGCCGAGAAGAACGAGGCGTGACCTGCTCATGCTCGTGCTGATGCTCATGTGACTTCCTCCCGGACGTGCCCGTGCACTGGCGATTGTCGAAAGTTGCACTCTCGACTTGCGTTGTAGGCCAGGTCGCCGCGAAGGAACAGCCCAAAAGTAGCCCCGCCGGCCCCTCCACGCCGAAGTCATGAGCTGTCACCTGGCCGGCTCGTGGCTATGATGCGCGCCCGTGTACGAGGTTTACCCACGCCACCTGTTGCCTGCCGCCGCGCTGCTGCTCGCCGCGAGCTGCACCGCCGACGACCCACGCGCGGCCGCTGACGGCGGCGCGCCCGGGCCCGGCATGGTGCGCCTCCCCGGCGGCACGTTCGTCCTCGGCGCCGGGGACGGCGCGGCCGACGAGCGCCCGGTGCGCGCCGTCACGCTGCGGACTTTCGATCTCGACCGCGTCGAGGTCTCGCAGGGCGAATGGAAGGCGTGCATGGACGCCGGCGCCTGCGACCCGGTGATCTGCCAGGACTCGCCGTACTGGGACCCGGCGCGCTTCCCGGAGCGCCCGGCGCTGTGCATGACGTGGCAGCAGGCCGCGGACTACTGCGCCTTCCGCGGCAAGCGTCTGCCCAGCGAGGCGGAGTGGGAGCGCGCCGCGCGCGGCGCCGAGGGTCGCCGCTTTGCCTGGGGCGACGCCGCGCCCGACTGCGCGCACGCCGACTTCGGACCGTGCACCTCGGGCTACCCCACCGACGTCGACTCGCTGGCGGACGGCGCAACGCCCGAGGGCGTCCTCCACCTGACCGGCAACGTGCGCGAATGGGTCGCCGACTGGTACGCCGCCGATGCCTACGCCGAGGGCGGCACCTCGAATCCGACCGGGCCGGCTACCGGCCGCGAGCGGGTCGTGCGCGGCGGCAGCTTCGCCATGGACGGCGGCGAGGGCGGTCCGCTGCGCGCTTCGGCGCGCGACCGCCTCGTGCCTATCGGTGGGGCTTTCGACCTCGGGCTGCGCTGCGCCCGTTAGCGGCCCCCGCCCCCGCTGCCTTCGCACCCGCCCCCGCTGCCTTCGCACCCGCTGCGGCGCCTGCCGCACCCGCTGCGGCGCCTGCCGCACCCGCCGCGCGCACGTGTGTCGGCAGCGTGGCCGAGATCTCGAGATCCCCCTGCTGCCGCAGCTCGGTCATCACGAGCTGCCGGCGCAGCGCGATCACCAGCCGCTCGGCCAGGCGCGCCGCCAGCGTGGCCAGATCGGCGAGCGGCATGGTCGCGGGCAGCGGCACGCCCGACTGCACGCGATGACGGAAGAGATCGATCTCGAGCCGCACCAGCTGGCGCACCGCGCCCACATAGGGCTCGAGGATCTCCATCGGGAACATGTGCTCGAGGCCGGCCGCGCGAGTCTCGTGCACGACGCGCAGGATCTCGAGATCGGTGTCCGCGTAGCCGGCCTCGCCGGTCTCGCCCAGCGTGACCTGGATGAGCCCGCCGCGCTCGAGCGTCTCGAGATCGCGCTCGCTCACCTGGAAACCGCCGACCAGCTCGCGCCGCGACAGCCAGCCCGACGGCGGGGGCCGGAGCGCGGGCTCGAGCGAGGACAGGTGCTGGGCGCGCTGCTCCTCGCCGCGCTGCTCGCCCGGCCGGGGCGGCTCGCCCAGGATGCGCAGGATCGTCGGCAGCGGCAGGAAGCGCTCGCTCTGCAGGATCTTGATGGCGCGGATCCGGTCGACCAGACCCTCGTCGTAGTACGCCATCTGCTTGTTCGGCCGGGTCACCGGCTGCGGCAGGAGCCCGAGCCTGACGTAGTGCTTGATCGTCGAGGCGGGCACACCGGAGAGCGCGGCCAGGCGGCTGATTTTCACCAGCCCGGGCGGGAGGAGCTTCTTCTTGGCACGGGGCACAGGGTTCGTTCTCGCGTTCCTGACGGACTTATAGCCCATACTTCTTGATCTTCTCGTACAGCGTCGAGGGCGCGATGCCGAGCGCGCGCGCGGCGCGCGTCTTGTTGCCGTCGAACTGGCGCAGCGTCTGCACGATCGCGGCGCGCTCGATCGACTCGAGCGAGCGGCCCGCCAGCGGCAGGGAGTCGATCGTGGGCGCACGCCGGCGCGGCTTGAAGAAGATGAGGTGGCGCGGCTCCAGGATGGGCCCGTCGGCGAGCGCGGCCGCGCCGGTGATGGCGTTCTTGAGCTCGCGCACGTTGCCCGGCCAGTCGTAGCCGGCGAGCGCCTCGAGCGTGTCCTTGGAGACCTTCATGGGCTTGCCCGACTCGCCCAGGATGGTCTCGACCAGGATCGGCAGATCGATGAGCCGCTCGCGCAGCGGCGCGACCGCGACCTGCGCCGCGCTCATGCGATAGAAGAGGTCCTGGCGGAAGCGGCCCTGCGCGACCTCCTTCTCGAGGTCGCGGTTGGTCGCGGCGATGATGCGTACGTCGATGGCGAGATCGCCGGTGCCGCCGACGCGGCGCACCGCGCGCTGCTCGAGCGCGCGCAAGAGCTTGGGCTGCAGATCGATGGCGAGCTCGCCGACCTCGTCGAGGAACAGCGTGCCGCCGTGAGCGCGCTCGAAGGCGCCGCGGTGCTCGCCGACCGCGCCGGTGAAGGCGCCGCGCTCGTGGCCGAACAGCTCGCTCTCGATGAGCGAGGGCGCGACCGCGCCGCAGTCGAAGACCACGAAGGGCCCGTTCTTGCGCGGGCTGTGCGAGTGGATGGCGCGCGCCAGCACGTCCTTGCCGGTGCCAGTCTCGCCGCTGATGCTGACCGTCAGGTCGGTCGGCGCGACCCGCTCGAGCAGCGCGAACACCTGGCGCATGGCCGGCGAGGAGCCGACCGCCGCGCCGAAACGGGCGGGACCGTCGCCGGCGGGCACCGGGATCGGGCCCGAGCCCAGCTCGGGCGGCTTCGAGCCCGAGCGCGACTTGGACGGCGCCGCCGCCTCGCCCTCGGCGACGAAGCGGATCACGGTCGCGCCGACCATGAGGTTGGCGCCCGGCGGCAGCAGCACCTCCTTGACCTTGATGCCCTCGACGAAGGTGCCGTTCTTGCTGCCGAGGTCGCGCAAGACGACCCCGTCGGGCGAGCGCCGCACCTCGGCGTGGCGACGGGAAACGTGCGGATCGTCGACGCGCAGGTCGTTGTCTTCATCGCTGCCGATACGCACCGGACGATCGCCGATAGGTACACGGCGCTCCTCCGGTGTGTCGGGGGATGCCACCAGGAACGCGCGCGCACCGCTAGGTGGAGTCGGTTCTTCGAATGCGACGGTCGGGTTGCGACGCGGCGGCTGGGCCATTGTCGGCCCACATCCTACCAAAATCCGCGCGCGGGACCCTGTCCGTAGTTTTTGTTACGATGATTCGCCATGCTGAAGCAGCCCCGCCCGGCCAGCGAAGGTCCGCTCGTCGACGTGCCGCAGGTCGTCGCCCTGGGCGAGCGCATGGCCGGCGCCGCCGACGAGCGCGCGCTCGCCGAGATCGCGACGCTGGCGTCGCCCGGCCTGCTGGGCACGAGCGTGGTCTGCTGGCTCACCGATCGGGTCGAGCTCACCAACGGCGTCGAGTGGGACGAGACCAGCCGCCTGGTGCTGCGGCGCGCGGCGCTGGCGACTCTTCCGCGGCCCAGCCGGGCCACCCACCTGGCCGCCGACAGCCTGCCGCCCGCCGTCGCCGAGACGCTGGGCGGCCTGGGCCTGCTGATCGCGCCGCTGCGCGTACAGCGCGATCTGGTCGGGGTGCTGGTCTGCGCGGTGGCCGAGGACGACGAGCGCGTGCCGCTGCTGCTCGCGGCGCTGGCGCAGCTGGCCAGCGGCTGCCTGGGCGGCATGCGCAGCGCCGAGCTGCTCAAGGACGAGGCGCGCGCGCTCGAGGCCCAGCTCGAGCAGCGCACCGCCGAGCTGCGCCGCGCCGAGCAGCAGATCATCGTGAGCGACCGGCTGGCCATGCTGGGCACGCTGGTCGCCGGGATCGGCCACGAGATCACCAACCCGCTCGCCACCGTGATGCTGAACAACGGCGCGCTGGTCAACCGGCTGGCGCGCGCCGGCCTGCCGCCCGGCCTGCTCACCGAGGCGCAGCGGCTGGTCGCCGAGAACGACGAGGCGCTCGAGCGCATCCGCGGCCTGGTCAACGAGCTGCGCACCTTCGCGCGCAAGGACGACGAGAGCATGCAGGCGCTCGACTTGCGCCCGGTGATCGACTCGGCCCTGCGGCTGTGCCGCGCCCACCTGCGCCACGTCGACCTGCACGTCGAGTTGCCGGTGCTGCCCGTCGTGCGCGGCTCGGCCGCGCGCCTCGGCCAGGTGTTCCTGAACCTGCTCGTGAACGCCGTGCACGCGGTCGGCGGCGCGTCGCACCCGCGCGTCGAGATCCGCGCCGTGGTCAACGGTGACAAGGTGCGCATCGGGGTCTCCGACAACGGCCCGGGCGTGCCCGAGGCGGTACGCGCGCGCATCTTCGAGATGTTCTTCACCACCAAGGCGGTCGGCGAGGGCACCGGGCTCGGGCTCGCGATCGCGCAGGACATCGTCACCCGGCACGGCGGGCAGATCGAGCTGGGCCCCGGGCTGGGCGGCGGGGCGACCTTCTGGGTCGTGCTGCCGGCGGTCGACCTCGAGGCGACCGGGGCCAAGCGACCGGGCTCGCCGTCATCGCCGTCGATCAAGCCGGCGCGCCGCAAGCCGTCCTTGCCGCAGGTGACGCCGCGGCCGGCGCGTGCGCGCCTGCTCATCATCGACGACGAGGTCATGATCCTGCGCGCGCTCGAGCGCGAGCTCGAGAACGACTTCGACGTCACCACCGCGCGCACCGGCGACGAAGCCGTGGCCGCGGCCGGCAGCATGAAGTTCGACGTCGTGCTCTGCGACCTGAACCTGGCCGGCGAGAACGGCCAGGAGGTGGTCAAGCGCCTCGACGCGGCCGCGGCCGGGACCTCGACGCGGACCGTGTACATGAGCGGCGGCCCGGTCGACAGCAAGCCGCGCGGCGCCGCGCTGGTGCCGGCGCGCTTCGTGTCCAAGCCGTTCCAGGTGCCGGCGCTCCTGCTGGTGCTGCGCGCGGTGCTGGTGGCTTGAGCGCGGTAGGCGGGCGCGGCCGCGCCGCGGCTGTAGTCGCCTGACACCCGCCGCGTCGTGACGCGGCGTGCCTTGCTTCCGGCCGGCGGGCTCGCATAAGGTCCCCCGCATGTCCAGCCCCGACGACCTCGTCCCCGAGACCGCGCGCGTTCGCGGCGTCAAGCCGCCCGGCGTGAAGGAGTTCACGCTGCGTGCCGGCATCGTCGCCGTGATCGTCGCCGGCATCATGGGCGCGTCGTACCCGTACATCGTGCTCAAGCTCGGCTTCGGCCCCAACGTCTCGGTGGTCGCGGCGTTCTTCGGCTATCTGTTCCTCGGGCTGTTCTTCAAGGACTTCAACCGCTGGGAGAACAACATCGTCCAGACCGCCGGCACCTCGGCGGCGCAGACCGCGTTCATGTGCGTGCTCCTGGCCGCGTTCGACATCCTGGCGGCGCGGCCGGGCGTGGGCTTCTCGGTGCACCTCTCGCCGATGCAGTCGTTCGCGTGGCTGACCGCCGCCGGCCTCATGGGTGTGCTCATGGCCATCCCGCTGCGCCAGCACTTCATCGTCGACGAGAAGCTGACCTACCCCGACGGCGTGGCCGCGGGCGAGACGCTCATCGTGCTCGATTCGCGCGGCACGGGCGCGCGCAAGGCCGCCATGGCGATGGCGGTGGGCACGATCGCGTCGGCAGGCCACATGGCGATGCGCAAGGAGTCGCTGCTGCTCGGCTGGTTCAACGACGGCATCGCGCTGGGCCCGCAGCTCGTGCAGAAGATGGGCGTGGGCATCTCGTACAGCCTGCTCAGCCTCGGCTCGGGCCTGCTCGTCGGCATCCGCATCAACATCAGCATGATCATCGGCGGCCTGCTCGCCTGGGTGGCCGCGCCCTACCTGACCACCGGGATGGGCTGGGTGAAGGCCGACCCGACCAAGCTCGACGTCCTCTTCTGGATCATGTGGCCGGCGACCGGCATGCTGGTCGCCGGCGGGCTCACCGCGCTGGCGCTGCGCTGGCGGATCCTCGTGCAGACCTTCCGCAGCCTCTCGGGCGCACGCATGGGCCAGACCGAGCTGCCGCTCAACGTGGTCATCGGCGGCGTCGTGCTCTCGGGCGCGGCGCTCGTGATCATCCAGAAGGTGAACCTGGACATCCCGGTGTGGATGACCCTGCTCGCGATCCTGCTCTCGGTGCCGCTCATGCTGGTCGGCCTGCGCGTCCTCGGCGAGACCAACTGGGGCCCCATCAGCGCGCTCTCCAACATGATGCAGGGCGTGTTCGCGTTCATCGCGCCCGGCCACATCGCCGCCAACATGACGTCGTCGGGCACGACCGGCACGATCGCGACCTCATCGGAGGCGATCATGCAGGACTACAAGGCCGGCGACATGATCGGCTCGACGCCGCGCTACCTGGCGATCGCGCAGCTCATGGCAGTGCCCATCGGCGCCGCGGCGGTGTCGTGGATGTACCCGCTCCTGCGCGACACCTATGGCATCGTCGGCGACGACGCCAAGCTGACCTCGCCGATCTCGCAGAAGTGGGCGGGCTTCGCCGACATCCTGCAGCGCGGCAAGGACGCGATGCCGTCTCACGCGCTCGAGGCACTCTTGATCTTCGCCGCGCTGGGCGTGGTGCTCACCGTGCTCGAGAGCAAGCCGCGCTGGAAGACGTGGGTGCCGTCGCCGACCGGCATCGGCATCGGCATGCTGGTGCCGTTCCAGGTGATCTCGACCATGTTCATCGGCGCGCTGGGCGGCTGGATCTGGGCGCGCGCGAAGCGCAAGTCGTACGACGCCTACTCGACGCCGCTGGCCTCCGGGCTCATCGCCGGCGAGGCCATCATCGCCGTGCTGGTGCCGCTCCTGGTCGCGCTCGGCATCGTCGCCGCGCACTGATGACGAAGGGCAAGGCCGCGGGCGCCCGCGCCTTCCGGATCTTCGCGGTGGCCGCGCCCGGGCTCGAGCGCGTGGTCGCCGCCGAGGTGCGCGCGCTGCCCGGCGCCCAGGACGTGACCGAGCTGCCCGGCGGCGTCGAGGCCACGGGCGACCTGGCGCTGGTCTGGCGCGCCAACCTGCGGCTGCGCGCGGCGTCGCGCGTGCTCGTGCGCGTCGGCGAGGTCAAGGCGCGCGACTTCGCGAAGCTACGCGCGGGCGCCGCGAAGCTGCCCTGGTCAGGCTTCGCCGGCGCTTCGCCGCGCGTGGACGTCTCGGTCAGCGCGCGCAAGTGCCGCCTCTACCACACCGGCGCGATCGCCGAGCGCGTGCAGGGTGCCTTCGCCGACGCGCTCGGTGAGCCCGCCGCCGACGCGCCCACGCTCGGCGTGCACGTCCGCGGCGAGGACGACAACTTCGTCTTCAGCGTCGATGCCTCGGGCGAGCTCCTGCACCGGCGCGGCTGGCGCGTCGACACCGCGCGCGCCTCGCTGCGCGAGACGCTCGCCGCCGGGCTGCTCGAGCTGGCCGGCTGGCAGCCCGACGAGCCGCTCGTGGATCCCATGTGCGGCGCGGGCACCCTCGTGCTCGAGGCGGCGCTCGCCGCGCTCGGCCGGGCGCCCGGCGCGAACCGCGCGTTCGCCTTCGAGAGCTGGCCGGGCACCGACCGCGCGGCGCTCGCGCAGGTCAGGGCCGAGGGCCTGCCCGCCGCTGCCGCGATGCCGCTCGTGCTCGGCGCCGACCTCGACGCCGCGACGCTCGAGCTAGCCGGTCGCAACGCCGAGCGCGCCTGCGTGAGCAGCCACGTCTCGCTGGTGAACGCCGACGCCGCCGTGCTCACGCTGCCCGCGACGCCGCGCCCCGGGCTCATCCTGTGCAACCCGCCCTACGGCAAGCGCCTCTCCGCCGGCCCCGGGCTGCGCGCGCTGACCGCGCTGAGCTCGCTCGCGCGCCGCCACCCGGGCTGGCGCCTGGGCGTGCTCCTGCCCGACGACCGCGACCGCGCCGGGCTGCGCGCGATCTCGCCGCGGCCGCCGCGCGAGCGCCACGCACTCGACAACGGCGGCCTGCGCGTGTTCCTGAACGTCTGGTAGCCGAGGCGCCTCTGCCCCGAGGCGAGACGACGCGGCTACGGCACGAGGCAGTCGTCGGCCGGCATCGCCGCGATCCACGCGCGGACGAGCTCGGCGCCGTGCTCGTGCGTCAGCGACCGGCCCAGGAGCGGCATCATGGCGCCGACCTGCTCGGTGGCGGTGCGGAAGTACAGGATCGACGTGTCGGGATCGCCGGGCACGATGTCGAAGGTGAAGCCGCCCGTGCCCAGGCCCGCGCTGCCCGGGCGCTTGCAGACGCCCAGCCGGAACAGATCGGTGGCGTCGTGGTTCAGGAACAGCTGCGAGGTGTTGCCCTGCACGCCGTTCGGGCTGTGGCAGTGGGCGCAGTTGATGTCCAGGTAGCTGCGCGCCGCGCGCTCGATGTCCTCGGCCGGGATGGCGCTCACGCCGCCCGCCTCGATGCCGCCGAAGTCGTAGGCTGCGGCGATGGTCTCGAGCGCGGGCAGCCCGGTCAAGAGGCCCAGCTCGGCCAGGTGCTCGAGCTGGTTGCGCGTGCCGACGTCCCCGCCGTAGTCGTACGACCGGTGCAGCTGCCATGCCTTCACGCCGATGGGCACGATCTCGGGCGTGGACGTCGTGCTCTCCTGCCGTGCGTGGCAGGTCTCGCACTGGTTGCGCTGCGGGATCAGATAGTTCGCCACGCGCGCCTCGCCCTCGGCGTCGATGAACTCGACGGTGCGCACGTCGCCCGAGGGTGACAGCACCGCGTCGCGCTGCTCGGCGTCCCAGATGTACGGCAGCGGGTGCCAGCCGTCTTCGTGCCGGACCAGGAGGCGCGTCTCGACCAGCTTCAGGTTCTCGGCGGGCGCCCGGAGGTCGGCGGCGAAGTAGAAGTTCTTGATGAGCACGGTGCCGACCGGGAAGCCGAGCGCCTGCTCCGGCTCGAACGTCGCCGCCGCGCCGTCGGGGACGTAGATCGCGCGCTGCTTGAGCGCGAAGTCGGAGAACAGCGGCGTGTTGAGGTCGTAGGGCACCACGCGCTGGTTGAACCGGAAGCCGTCGGCGGGGCTCCACGAGAACAGGTTGTAGGAGGACAGGTGCTTGGGCGGCGGCTCGTCCAGGTTCAGGTTCACCGGCAGCGAGAGATCCACGCCGGGCCCGGGCGCGACGACATCGTCGCCTTCACCGTTGCAGCCGGGACCGACCCCGAGCACGAGGGAGAGCACGAACAGCGACGCCGCGATGCTACGCATGGCCGGGGTTCCTCGCGGCTTCAGGGCAGGATGACTTCGGCGACCGGGCCGCCGGTGAGCGCGGTGCAGTCGAAGGGCACGAACGGCGCCGCCGGGCGAAAGAACGGCGTGATGCTGGCGATGTCCTGCACCGCCAGGTTCATGTTGGCGAAGGTGCCCATGGTGTTGCCGCCGACGCAGATGTGGTTGTCGTTGGTGTTCATGGTCGCGTCGGTGGAGTGGAAGCTGGTCTCGCCGATGCTGTCGTAGAGCACGCTGTCGATGGCCTCGCCGCCGTAGATGGCGCCGAGGAGGATGCCGAGCATCAGCGGATCCGAGCGATCCGGCGCGGTGCCCGAGCCCATGTGCGTGTTGCCGGCGACGACGATGTTCTCGCCGCGGAAGTTCGTGATCGAGCCGGCGGTGGCGCCGGCGAGCAGGCCGAGGTCTTCCCAGTCGCCGACGAGCGTGGCGGTGGCCAGCTCCCACGACGCCTGCTCGCCCTCGATCGCGAGACCGCTGATGAGCGCGATGTCGACGGTGTCGTTGTCCTGGTAGGTGTTGCCGGTGATCTCGACGCGGCGCGACGCCATCGCGAAGGTACCGGTGCCGACCGGGATGCTCGCCACGGTGCCGCCGGGCGCGAAGTTCACGTGGTTGTTGTCGCGGATGATGTTGTCGCGGATGCGCACGTCGCGGCCGATGATCGGGTTGCCGGGCAGGTCGAAGACTACGATGCCGCCGGTGTTGTCCTCGGCGGTGTTGCCGTAGACGTCGGCGTACTGGGTGTTCTCGATCTCGAGGCCGGCGACGTTGCCGGTGACGACGTTTCTGCGCACGATCACGTGCTGGCACTGGCCGACGTAGAGCCCGGCGTCCGAGGCGTTCTCGGCGCGGCTGTCCTCGACCAGCACGTTCTGCGACTTCACCGGATAGATGCCGTACGCGCCGTTGGTCGACTCCGAAGGTGTGCTCCAGGTGGCGCGGATGCGCCGGAACACCACGCCGTTGCTCGACTCGACGCGGATGCCGTCCTTGGGCGCGTCCTTCACGGTGAGATCCTGGACCAGGAAGTCGTCGCCGATCACGTCGACGCCGTTCACCTGCGTGGTGGCCGGCTCGTAGTCGAGCGTGGTCTCGTCGATACCCTGCCCGATGAGGTGGGTGCCGGCGGTGCGGATGGTGAGCGAGTTGGTCATCGCGAAGGTGCCGGTGCCGAGCACGACGGTGGTCCCGGCCTCTAGCGAGTTGATCGTGTCCTGGAGCGCGACGACGTCGCCACCCTTGATCTCCACGCAACTCGCGGGCGCAAAGTCGGCGCAGCTGTTGCTCGGGAAGTTGGAGGGGGCGTCGTCGCCACACGCGGCGGCGAGCGCGCCAAAGAGCGCCAGGGCAGTCAATCGGTCGAGCTGCATAGGTCTAATCCTTCCGTTCGAGGCACGGCCGGGGGTGGACAGCCGAACTGCAGAGCTCGCTGAATCCGCCCTTGGCATTCTCTGAGTATGTAACATACTGCCGGTATGTCCCGCAATGGCTCGGCTGCCGCCACGGTCGCGCGTCGAGAAGAGCACGCGGAGGACACGCGCCGCGCGCTGCTGTCAGCGGCCCGGCGGGCGTTCGCGCAGAAGGGCTACGGCGCGACCTCGGTCGAGGACATCGTCGGTCCGGCGCGCCTGACCAAGGGCGCGCTCTACCACCACTTCAAGAACAAGGCGGCGGTGCTCGAGGCGCTCTATATCGAGATGGAGGAGGAGCTGCTCGCGCGCGTGAGCCGGGCCGTGCTCGCGGCCGGGGTGGATCCGTGGTCACGCATCGTCGCGGTGCTGGAGGCGTTCTTCGCCGCGTCCGCGGAGCCCGAGTACGTGCGCATCGTGCTGCGCGACGCGCCCCAGGTGCTCGGCCGCCTGCACGGGCGCGAGCTCGACCACGCGATCGGGCTCGGCTTCGTCAGCGACCTGGTCACCGAGCTGCGTGACCAGGGCATGCTGCCGCCGCTGCCGGTGGCCGCGGTGGCGCGCCTGCTGCTCGCGGCCACCAGCGACGTGGCGGTCACGATGGCCCACGCCGCCGACCCGGAGCTCGCGCGCAAGGAAGGCACCGAGGTCGTGCTCGCGATGCTGGCCGGGCTCCGCGCCCAGGCGCGCGCCGGCGGAGGCCTCCGCTAGAGCGTCGACCCATTTGCGGACCGAGCCTGGCGCAGCGAGGAGCCCGGCATGCAAGGCGCGACGAAGGAGTGGGCTCTTGCCCCACGACTGAGGAGCAACGACGCAGGCCGGGCCCGCAGCCAGCCAGGCGATGGGAGCAAATTGGTCGGCGCTCTAGGCTGGAGGCTGACGCTGGCGCAGCTGGCGGTGCAGGGTCACCTGCAGCGCGGCGAACGCCATGGGGACCGAGAGCAAGATGAGCAGCTTGCCGAAGTCGCGCGCCCAGTCCATGGCCGAGCGCGGCGCCGGCGCGGCGGCGTCCGGGTCGAGCGCTCGCCAGATCACGGCCTGCTCGTTCGCCGGCGTGACCCGCAGGCCGGCCTCGCCCGGCGGCGGGGTGTAGGTCGCCGGCCCTTGCATCCAGTAGTCGGCCCGATCGTGCATCCAGTAGGCCGACTCCTGCGTCCGGATGACCGACTCCAGCTCGGCGTCGGCCTGCGCCGCACCCGGCGTACCCACGAGGCTGGTGACGAGCAGGCAGCCGCAGAGCAGCATGCCCCGCGTCATGATTCGCCTCATCGCGCCCTCCGTGCGCGCCGGCGCGCCTCGCGCTGCACGCCCCAGCCGACGACGGCCACGGGGAACCACAGCACCATGACGAACAGACCGTAGTCCCGACCCATCGCCGCGGCGCCGCCGAACTGATCGAAGCGCACCACCGGCGACTCGTCGCTGGCCACGCCTCCGCCCCCGGCATGCGCCGAGAGCGGTGCGACGGCCGAGGCCGCGCACAGGAAGAGTCCGATGAGCAGGATCTTCCGCATCTTCTTATGGTGAAGGATCCGCGCGGCCCCGGCAAGGGCCGCGCGCAGGAGGAGAGAAATGCGAGTGAAAGCGGGCGGGCGGAGCTACTCGGCCGCGGCGGTCGCGCGCATCGGCTCGGCGACCAGCGCCCCGTGGGCCTCCGACGCGGAGGCGGCCTCGCCGTGCGACAGACCCTCCTCCGGATGGTAACCAGCCTCGCCGTGATCGGTACCGTCGAGACCGGCCTCCTCGTCCTCTTCCGACGGACGCAGGCCCATGATCGCCTTGATCCCGTAGGCGATGACGGTGGTGCCGACGACCGAGATCGTGAGCGTCAGACCAATCGCCTTGAGCTGCTCGATCCACAGGGTCTTGCCGACGATGCCGGCCAGGTTGGTGTTGAGGTTCGCGTTGACCTCGGGAGTAGCGAAGAAGCCGACCAGCAGCGCCCCCAGCGTGCCGCCGACGCCGTGCACGCCGAAGGTGTCCAGCGCGTCGTCGTACTTGAAGAATGCCTTCATCTTGGTGCAGGCGAGGTAGGGCACCACGCCGGCGAGCACGCCGATGAGCACCGCGCTCGACGGCGTCACGAAGCCGGCGCACGGGGTGATGACCACGAGGCCGGCGACCGCGCCGGAGCAGAAGCCGAGCACCGACGGCTTGCCGCGGCTGACCCACTCGAGCAGCGGCCACACCGCCGCGGCGACCGCGGTGGCGAGCGTGGTGGTGGTGAAGGCGTTGGCAGCGACGCCGTCGGCAGCGATCGCGCTACCGGCGTTGAACCCGTACCAGCCGACCCACAGCATGCCCGTGCCGACCGCGGTCAGCACCATGCTGTGCGGCAGGAAGGCGCGCTTGCCCCAGCCGGTGCGCTTGCCGAGGATCAGGCACAGGATCAGCGCCGACCAGCCCGACGACATGTGCACCACCGTGCCGCCGGCGAAGTCGATCGACTTGATCGCGGCCTTGGCGTTCCACACGCCGTTCATCAGGCCGTCGATGCCCCACACCATGTGCGCAAGCGGGAAGTAGATGACCAGCATCCACACCGTGATGAACGCCATGATGGCCGAGTACTTCATGCGCTCGGCGATGGCGCCGACGATGAGCGCGGGGGTGATGATCGCGAACATCATCTGGTACATGGAGAAGACGTTCTGCGACACCCAGTAGGCATAGTCGCCGTTGGGCGCGGAAGTCACGCCCTTCAGGAAGGCGAACTTCATGCTGCCCATCACCGGATTACCCGAGGCGAACGCGATGCTGTAGCCGACCGCCCACCAGAGGACGGTGACCAGGCCCGCGCAGCCGAGACACTGCGCGATCACCGACAAGATGTTCTTGCGGCGGACCAGGCCGCCGTAGAAGAGCGCGAGGCCCGGCAGCGTCATGAAGAGCACGAGCGCAGCCGAGGTCATCATCCAGGCGTTGTGACCCGGGCCACTCGTGGTGGTCATGGCCTTGGGGGCACCGTTGGTGACGTAGGCTTCGAGGTCGGCGATGCGGGTCTCGAGGTCGGGCGCGGCCGGCGCGGCCCCGGTAGGCGCGGCAGCGGCGGCTCCAGCAGCGGCAGGCGCGGCCTCGGGCGCCGATGCAGCGGCCGCAGGCGGCGCGGCTTCGGGAGCCGGCGCCGCGGCAGGTGCGGCGGCAGCGGGTTCCGGTGTCGCGGGTGGGGTCTGTGCAAGCGCCAGGCTCGTGCCGAGCACGATCAGCAGTGCGGCCGCAATCGTGGCGGCAGTTCGCTTTCGCATGTCCGTATCCTCCAGAAGTTGAAGGCAGCGTATCGACCACATGTTTCGTCGATGTGTCTTGATCGTAAAATGGTAACGCAAGGCGTCACGCCCACCCGACTTCGCAACACCTTGACGGCAAAGGCGAATCGGCCTACGACCGGTGGATTATGAACGCGATGTTTCTCGTGTTTCTGACCGCGGCGGCGGCCCAGCCGGCGCCGCCGCCGACGCCTCCGGGGCGGGTGATCTTCGTGCGCGGCGACGCCCTCTTGCAGGTCGACGGTGAGGGCAAGGGCGCCGAGATCGAGATCGCCAAGCTGCCGCTGGATGTCGGGGTCATCACGGCGATCGAGACCTCGCCCGATGCAGGCCTGATCGTGGTCCGCGGCAACAAGGGCTCGGCCTGGCTCGTCGCCGGCGAGACCACATGGCGGACCGGGTGCGTTGGACTCGCACGCCCGTCGCCGGCGAACGAGTGCCTCCTGTGCGAGGTGAACGGCGCGCTCGTGCTCATGTCGGCGAAGCAGAGCTGGAACGTGAAGGTGCCGGGCGTCTGGCGCGACGCAAACTTCCTCGGCTCGGTGCGCGAGATCGCCGCGCTCGTCGACGAGAAGACCGGCGTGCTCGGCTTCGCCACCAAGGCGCCCAAGCAGACGCGCGTGCTCGCCGCGCCGGGCCCGAGCGGGCACCTGCTGATCGCGCCCGACGGCTCGAAGGCGGTCGCGGTCTTCGGGCACGGTAAGAGCTCGCGCGTGCACGGCTTCGTCCTCGACGGCCAGGGCGTCCCGCGCAACCTCGGCGGCCCGGCGCTGCCGGTGGTCTGGTCGTGGGACTCGTCGTGGGTGCTCATCGAGTACGGCGTGCCGACCGAGGCCGGCCCCGACGACGACGGCAGCGACGAAGGCGAGGACGGCGGCGGCGAGGACGAAGGCGGCGGCGAGAGCGGCGCGTGGCAAGGCGGCACGAGCGGCGCGACCTGGCTGCTGGCTGCGGGCGCGCCCGCCGAGACGATGGTCGCCAAGGGCAAGAGCAGCAAGAAGGACTCGAAGAAAAAGAAGAAGGTCGAGCGCGAGGAGCCGCCGGCGCGGATTCGCTCGTGCGTCGTGCGCGCCATCGGTGGCGAGGCCAAGTGCTGGAACCACTTCGCGGCGCGCGGCTTCGGGCCGGGACATGATCGCGTGCTGCTCTACAAGGACGGCGCGCTATGGGTCGGCAAGATCCCGGGCGTGCGCGCCGAGACGCCGCGTCGCATCATCGAGAAGGCGGACGGCCCCGCGGCCTGGGTGCCGTAGCGCAGCCTACGCGTCGTCGCGTTGGGACTCGTCGCGTTCGGGCTCGTCGAGCTCGGCGTCGTCGAAGCGCCAGCGCGTCGCATACGTGATGGTGCGGGGCCAGCGGGCGTCGTGCTCGCGCGTGCCCTGCCAGGTGAGGTGGACCACGGCGAGCGGGCCGCCCGGGCCGTCGACCTCGAACAGGACGTCGTCCTCCCCGGCGCGCCGCGAGATCGCCTGCACGCGCGCCCCATGCAGCGCGTGCGCGGGTCCGACCTCGAGCGCGAGCTCCGCCGCGGCCGCCGCGGCGGCTGGCCCACCTGCCTCGAGCATCGTCCACGACGGACCGAGCGGCCGCGACAGCCGCGTCACCAGCGGCCCGACGTGCTCCTCGGTCAGCCCGGACAGCCGCGAGGTGCGCACCAGGTGCGGCGCCAGCGGCCCGTCCTCGATCACCAGCTCGTCGTCGACGATCGCGAACGCCGCGGGCGCGGCGGCGCGCACGGCCAGCCACGCCGCGATCTCGTCGGCGCGCGACTGCCGCGGCAGCACCGGGGTCATGCCCACGACCGGCGCTAGGACGCCGAAGTCGCCCAGCAAGACGGCCAGCTCGGCCAGCTCCTTGCCGACCCGCCACGACGACGAGATCACCACGCGCGCCGCGGTCGCCAGCAGCGCGCGGTTGAGCGGCGGCAGGTGCACCGGATCGAGCCACGCCGCCAGCCCCGCCGCGTCCGGCTGCGGCCGGGTCTCGAAGCGGTTCAGCACGCCGTCGATGTCGAGGAACAGGAGGCGCTCGCCTCCGCGCGGCTCGGGCCAGTCACGGAGCGCGCGCGGCCGACCCCGCCGCATGGCTAGGCCGGCTGCTGCTGGGTCATGCAGTGCAGCGTGCCCAGGCCCCAGACCAGGTCGACCGCGTGGATGCCAATGACCTCGCGGCCAGGGAACAGCTCGGCCAGCAGGTTCAGCGCGACGCGATCGTTCGGGTCGTTGAAGGTCGGCACCAGCACCACGCGGTTGCCGATGTAGAAGTTCGCGTAGCTCGCGGGCAGGCGCTGCCCGGCGAAGTGCAGCGGGCGCGGCAGCGGCAGCTCGATCACGTCGAGGCGACGGCCACGCGCGTCGCGGGCGGCGCGCAGGCGGGCCAGGTTCTCCTGGCAGAGCGCGAAGTTCGCGTCGGCGCGATCCGCCTCGCTGCAGCAGACGACGCGCCCGGGCGCGACGAAGCGCGCCAGGTCGTCGATGTGACCGTGCGTGTCGTCGCCGATGATGCCCTTGTCGAGCCAGATCACCTTGTCGATGGCGAGGGCGTCGGAGAGCACGGCTTCTTGCTGGGCACGCGCCACCTGCGGGTTGCG
Source organism: Haliangiales bacterium (assembly GCA_046595695.1). Taxonomy (GTDB): domain Bacteria; phylum Myxococcota_A; class Polyangia; order Haliangiales; family SHYZ01; genus JBKJOI01. The sequence goes on from JBKJOI010000452.1 coordinate 18,659, forward strand.
CTCCTGCACGTGGTCGAGCAGGCACTCCTCGGTGGCCAGCAGGGTGCCCTCGCCGTCGACGTCGATGGCGCCGCCCTCGAGCACGAAGCGCTCCCCGCCGGGCCGGCGTGGCTGCCACACCGGCACACCCGCCGCCGCGGCCAGGCGCGCGCCGACCTTCACGTCATTCTTCCAGTCGTCGTACTTGGCCCAGGCGTTGAAACCCCAGTGCACCGCGGCGACGCGCCCGCGCGCGTCGCGCACGAACGACGGCCCGGTGTCGCGCGTCCAGATCCGGTCGGTCACCTGGCGCACGAAGTCGACCTGCGCCAGGTCGGCACCCGCCCTGGCGAGCGCGCGCGCGGCCGCCTTCTCCATGGGCGCGTCGCGCACCAGGATGCCGACGCGCTCCGAGCGCGACAGGTGGCGCACCACCTCGCCGAAGACCCACGGGATGGGCGCGAACTTGCCGGGCCAGTCGGCCTTGTTGTGCGGCCAGGCGATCCACGTGGCGTGGTGCGGCGCCCACTCGGCGGGCATGGCGTAGCCGAGCGAGCGCGGCGAGCGCGCCAGCGCGGCGGGCGCACCCTTCGCCGGCTTCGCTGCGTTCTTCGCCGACCGCGCGGCCTTGCGCACCGGCACGGTCACGGCTTCTGCAGGTGACGCGCGGTGATGGGCGCGTAGGCGTCGACGCGACGGTCGCGCAGGAACGGCCAGTGCTGGCGGATGGTCTCGGCGTGCGCGGGGTCGATCTCGACGATCAGGATCTCCGGCCCTTCGCGCCCGGCCTCGGCGAGCACGACGCCGAACGGGTCGCAGACGAACGAGCCGCCGAAGAACTCGATACCGCCGTCCTTCGGACCCTCGTGGCCGACCCGGTTCACCGCCACGACGTAGACGCCGTTCGCGATCGCGTGCGAGCGCTGGATGGTGCGCCAGGCGTCGGCCTGGGCGGCGCCGTACTGCGCCTTCTCGCTGGGGTGCCAGCCGATCGCCGTCGGGTAAGTGAGCACGTCGGCGCCCTGCAGCGCGGTCAGGCGCGCGCCCTCGGGGTACCACTGGTCCCAGCAGACCAGCGTGCCGATGCGCGCGAAGCGGGTGTCGAAGGCCAGGAAGCCGAGGTCGCCGGGCGTGAAGTAGAACTTCTCGTAGTAGAGCGGGTCGTCGGGGATGTGCATCTTGCGGTAGGTGCCGACCTGCTTGCCGTCGGCGTCCATGACCACACAGGTGTTGTGGTAGAGGCCGGCGGTGCGACGCTCGAACAGCGAGGCGACCACGACCACACCCAGCTCCTTGGCGAGCGCGCCCACCGCCGCGGTCGACGGCCCGGGAATGGCCTCGGCGAGCTCGAAGTTGGCGTGGTCCTCGCTCTGGCAGAAGTACTGCGAGCGGAACAGCTCGGGCAGCACGACCACCTGGGCGCCGCGCCCGGCGGCCTCGCGCACGCCGTCCAGGGCCGTCTTCATGTTCGCGTCGACGTCGGTGCCCATGCGCATCTGGACGAGGCCGACCTTGAGCTTGCGATCCGAAGGCATGCAGTCTGTTAGCACGGCCATGGTCCCTGGTAAACTGCGGGTCCCATGTCTCCGTCCATGAAGATCCTCGTCGCTGACAAGTTCTCCGAGCGGCAGCTCGAGGCGCTGGGACGGCTGGGCCTGGAGGTCCAGTACCTGCCCAACCTGGTGCCCGCCGAGCTGCCCGCCCGTCTGCCCGGCGTGGGCATCCTGCTGGTCAGGAACAAGGAGGTCACGCACGTTGCCATCGAGGCCGCGGACGAGCTCACGCTCGTCGTGCGCGCGGGCCCGGGCGCGCCCAACATCGATCGCACGTCGGCGTCGCAGCGCGGCATCTTCGTCGCGTCGTGCCCGGGCAAGAACGCGATCGCGGTGGCCGAGCTGGTGTTCGGGCTGCTGCTGTCGATCGATCGGCGCCTGCCCGAGCAGGTGTTCGATCTACGCGCCTACAAGTGGGACCGGCGCGAGTACTCCAAGTCGGACGGGCTGTCCGGGCGCACCCTGGGCATCGTAGGGCTGGGCGCGGTCGGGCGCGAGGTCGCGGTGCGCGCCCGCGCGTTCGGCATGCCGGTGGTGGCCTGGTCGCGCTCGCTCGACGACGAACGGGCGCGCGAGCTGGGCGTCGAGCGTGCCGCCACGCCGCTCGAGCTGGCCGGGCGCGCCGACGTGGTCTCACTGCACCTCACGCTCAACCCGCAGACGCGCGAGCTGGCCTCGGACGGCTTCTTCGCCGCGATGAAGCCGGGCGCGATCTTCGTCAACACCGCGCGCTCCGAGCTGGTCAACGCCGAGGCGCTCCTGCGCGCGGTGCGCGAGAAGAACCTGCGCGTCGGCCTCGACGTGCACCCCGACGAGCCCGAGGGCGGCGGCGACGCCCAGCTGCGCAACCCGCTGCTCGACCTGCCCGGCGTCTACGGCACGCACCACGCGGGCGCCTCGACGCGCCAGGCCGACAACGCCATCGCCGACGAAGCCATCCGCGTGGTGCGCGCGTTCCTCGAGCGCGGCGAGGTGCCCAACTGCGTGAACCTCAGCCGCCGCGCCGAGGCGCGCTGGCAGCTGGTCGTGCGTCACCTCGACCGCGCCTCGGTGCTCGCCAACGTGCTCGGCGCGCTGCGGCGCCACCAGGTCCACGTCGAGGACCTGGAGAACCGCGTCTTCGACGGGGCGCAGGCCGCGTGCTGCACGATTCGCCTGAGCGCCGAGCCGCCCGCGGCGTGCCTGGCCGAGATTCGCGCCACCGAGGACATCCTGCACGCCTCGCTCATGGCCACGAGCGGCGCGGACGAACCGGCGTAGCGGGGGCCGGGCCCGAGCTACGTCGCGGCGGCCGGGCCCGCGTCGCCGCCGAGCCGGCGCACCCGCTCGGCAACCGCGCGCGCGACCGCTTCCTTGAGCGGCTTCATCTGCCAGGGCTTGGCGACGACCTCGAAGATCGCGCCCTCCTTGCTGGCGTTGGTGACCAGCGGATCGTCGTCGTAGCCGGTCAGCAGCAGGGTCACCACCGATGGCCAGCGCGTGTGCGCGACGCGCGCCAGCTCGGCGCCGCTCATGCCCGGCATGAGGTGGTCGCTGACGATGACGTCGACGGCCTTCTCCTCGAGCACCTTCTGCGCCGCAATGCCCTCGCCGGCCTCGATGATCTCGTACTGGGTGTAGAACAGCCGCTTGAGCAGGTCGCGGTTGAGCTGCTCGTCGTCGACGACCAGCAGCACCCGGCGTGGCCCGGCCGAGATGGTCACGCGCGCCGCTCCCCCGGCGCCGGCCGGATCGGCAGGGCCACGATGAACTCGGCACCCTGCCCGACCGAGCTCTCGCACGAGATCTGGCCGCCGTGCGCGCGGATGATGCTCTCCGAGATCGCGAGCCCCAGCCCGGTGCCCTCGCCGACCTCCTTGGTCGTGAAGAACGGGTCGAAGATCTTCTCCAGGATGTCCGCGGCGATGCCCGGCCCGGTGTCACGCACGCTCACGCGCACGGTGTCGCGCTCGGGGTCCTTGGCGACCTTCACCCAGATCTGACCCTCGCCGGAGATGGCCTGCGCGGCGTTGGTCAGGATGTTCATGAACACCTGGTTCACGTGGCCCGCGTGGCACACCACGCGCGGCACGCCCGCCTGGTAGTCGCGGTGCACGGTGATGCGGTTCTTCAGGAGCGGCGTGATCAGGTTCAACGTGGTCTCGATGCCCATCACCAAATCCACCTCCGATACCTCGCCGCCGCCGGTGCGCGAGAACGCCTTCAGATCGCGCACGATGCCCGCCGTGCGCTCGGCGCCGGCGCGGATCGAGCGGATCAGCTTGCGCGAGTCCTCAACCAGGAAGTCGAACTCGATCTCCTGCTTCTTGTCGGCGAGCGACGCGCGCGTCTCGGGCGTGAGCGCCACCGCGGCGACGTCGTACATCTCGACCAGCGCGAGCAGGTCGTCCATGTAGCGGCCCAGGAAGTCGACGTTGCCGTAGACGAAGTTGATCGGGTTGTTGAGCTCGTGCGCGATGCCGGCGACCAGCCGGCCCAGGGACGACATCTTCTCCTGGTGGATGAGCTGCGCCTGGGTGCGCTTGATCTCCTCGTTGGCGGCGCGCAGCTCGGCGGTCTTGTCGCGCACCGCTTCTTCCAGGATCTCCTTGGCGCGGCGCTCGAGGTCGAGCAGCGCCCGGTACTTGCGCTGGATGCGCACGTCGGCGGTGACGTCGCGGTAGGTCTCGACGATCATGCCGCCCGGCAGCGGCACCGCGCTCACAATCATGGTCAGCTCCTCACCGTCGGAGCCGCGGCGCGCGCGGATCTCGTCGACGCGCAGCGAGCGCCCGGTGTCGCGCGCCTGGCAGCCCAGGCAGGCCGTCTCGCAGATCTCGAGCGGGAATACCTCGTAGCACTTCTTGCCCTCGGCGGCGGCCTGCGCGAGCTGGCGGCCGCGCATGCCGCTGGCCGCCTGGTACGCCGGGTTGTAGTAGAGGATGCGTCGCTCGCCATCGAGCACGACGGCACCATCCACGCTCGATTCGAGTAGCGTGCGGATCTGCTCGAGCACCTCACCAGCAGCTTCCGTCAACGGTACTCCGGCGTCCCCACGCTCACGTTTCCACCAGGAAGGATAGATAGCGCTCGGGGAGATCATCGAACTCCATCGCCGAGGCGCACTTGTCGCACTTGAAGTCGGGCACCCGCTTGAAGTCGCGGGTCGGAAAGTGCGTCTGCAGATCGAGGAGCTTCTCCTCCTCGTGGCCGCAGTTCTCGCACACGTAGGGCGCCAGGAAGGAGCGCACCTTCGCGGCACCGCGAAAGTTATAGATCATGTTGAGCTGCGTGACGATCGCGGGCGAGCAGTGCGTGAACGTGAGCTCGGTGACGCCCGGCAGGTCGCGCACGAAGTTCACCCACTCGCGGACGCCGCAGGAGTTGATGCGCCGCACCTCGGCCAGGTGGAACACCACCTGGCCCTTGAGCCTGCGCCGGAGCTCGGCGAAATCGGCGTTCTCGTCGATCTCACCGAAGAACTCGACGGTCGTGAAGCCAGGCCGCTCCTTGATGCGCCACGAAAGCGCCACTGACTCGGCTGGCTGTTTGTTCTCCATCGCCACGGCCTCTCCTCGACTCTCCTCGACCCGTTCCCCAACCTACACATGCCCGGACGGTACCCCGTCGACCGGCCACTATAGCGCCATCGGCGGCCGCTTTCGCCACCCATGCGTCGCCAGCGTGAGCTCGGCCGCTAGCGGCGCTCACCTGGCTGCCAGAAGTGCTGGCGGATGCCGGCCTGCTCGTACTTGCTCTGCGGGATCACCAGCACGTCCTGGTCGTCCATGCGCACGACGTCGGGCACCGCGAACACCGGCTTCTTGTTGCGCGGGGTCATCTGGCCGGCGAGGCCGGCGTAGCTGGCGGCCGCCTTCCAGCCCTCGATGCTCAGGTTGGCGCTGTAGGCGAGCACGGCCGCCTGCACGTTGCCGGGCACGCCGCCGCCCAGGTTCTTGTTCAGCTGCACGAAGCCCGGGTTGGGCACCTGGCCGGCGTCGAAGATCTTGTTCAGGCCGCCCTTGACCACGCCGCTCGGCGCGAACACCGCGTCGGCCTGCTTGTAGTCACGCACGGTCGCGACCGCACCCGACGCCTCCGGCTTGCCGACCAGGGACGCGAAGTGCGCCTTCACCTTGGCCTCGCTGTCGAGCATCGCGTTGTCGAGGAAGGCCACGTCGTTGCAGCCGGTCTCGACGTAGGCGAGCTTCTTGCCCTTGAGCGCGGTGAAGTTGTCGCCGCGCGTGAACAGCGCCCACGGCTGCGAGGTGCCGCCCCCGATCACCGCGGTCGCCAGCACCGGGCCCGGCGTCGATACCGCCAGGCACTGGCCGTCGATGATCGCGAAGTCGGGCTTGGCCGACTTGAGGTCCGAGTAGCGCGCGTAGGCGCGGCCGGTGGTCGGGATGCCGGTCTTGGTCTGGATGGCCTTGGCGAGGCCCTGCACGTAGGCGCTGCGCGCCGACGAGTCCTTGAAGTCGGCGCTGGGCGCGTAGAACGCGACGTTGAGCTGCGCGGGCGCGGCCTGGGCGCTCACGTCGCGCGCGGGCGCCGCCGCCACGGCGAGCAGGCCCGCCGCCGCGAGCATGCCGATCTTCTGCGTACGATTCGTCATGGTCATGGCGGTCTCCTAGTAATTGAAAATGCGCTTCTTGGCGTCGATCCACTCGTCGAGCTTCGAGGTCTTCACGCCCTTGCTGCGGGCCTGGACCCAGAGGTCGTAGGCGCGCCGCGAGTTGCCCTGCTGATCCTCGATGATGCCGGCGTTGTAGAGCGCCTCGGGCGGGTCGTCGCCGAGCCGCTGGAAGGTCGACTCGGCCGAGCCGCCGCGCTTGCCCGACATGGCGAGCACCGCGTGGTTGTGATCGATGCGCCGCTTGTCGGCGCCCGTCGAGTACGAGGCCGCCTTGTTGAGCGCCGACTCGGCTTCCTTGGCCGAGCCGCGCGTCCACGCCTCGTAGGCGACCGACTCCCAGCCGCCGCGGATGAGCGCCTTGATCTTCACCTGGATGCCGCCGCTCGCCTTGGGCGCCAGCTTCTCGAACACGGTCACGGCGTTCTTCTTCGAGACCGCCGAGCCCTCGCGGTACCACGTGTACGCCATGAAGAACTCGGCGCCGATCTTGTCCCAGGGCGCCTTCAGGAACGACAGCACGCCGGCCTTGGCGTACTTCTGGAAGATCGGCGACGCCTTGGCTTCCTGCCCGTTCGACAGGTACGCGAGGCCGAGCGCGAAGGTGAAGGCGTCCTCCTCGGACTTGCTCAGGTTGGCGGGGTAGCGCACCGCACTCTCGAGGTCGGAGACGGCGTCGTTGGCCTTGCGCGCGCGCCAGCGCTCGTAGCCACGCCGGAAGTAGGCCACCTGCAGATTGCGCTGGGTTGCCTTCTGGAAGGACAGGCCGCCCGAGAACTGGTCGGCGACCTCGAGCTTCTCGACCGCGTCCTCGGTCTTGCCGTTGGCGATCAGCATGGGCGCCCACTCGGTGTAGACCTCGGCGAGGATGGCGTTGTTGCGGTTGGTCTTGAGCAGCGATTCGCACTTGGCGTAGTGCTCGTCGGCCTTGGTGGTGTTGCCCGAGGACAGGTACGCCTTGGCGAGCAGGCGGTTGGTGGGCAGATCCTCGGGGACCTTCTTGAGCCGCACGGTGAGGAACTTGATCGCCTCCTGGTACTTGCCGCCGTCGAGCGCGACCACGCCCAGGTTGAAGTTGACGATCTGCGAGTCGCTGTCGATCGCGTAGGCCTCGGCGAGGAACTTCTCGGCCTCGGCGGTGGCGCCCTTGTCGAACTTGGCGAACGCCTGGCGAACGATGGTGTCGACGAGGCCCGACTTGGCCTGGTTCGAGGTCTTGTTCAGATCGTGCGCCTTCTGGAACTTGATGCGCGCCGGCGACAGGTCGTTGGCGGTGTAGTAGGCGTCGCCCGCGAGCACGAGCAGGCCGACGTTCTCGGCCTGACCCTTCACCGCGAGCGCGCGCTCGGCGATGGTCGCGGCCTTGGTGGCCTCCTTGTTGGACAGATAGGCGCGCGCCAGCTCGGCCAGCACATCGACGTCGCCGGGCTTGGCGTCGGCGACCTTCTCGAGCAGGGTCACCGCCTTGTCGGGCTGGCGCTGCTTGAGGTAGTTCTTGCCGCGCGCGAGCGCGACCTCGGTGTTGTTGGGCGCGAGCTCGTTGGCGCGGGTGAACTGACCCTCGGCCTCGTTGTACTTGTCCTGGCGGAAGTAGATCTTGCCGCGCAGCAGGTAGCCGCGGAACTCGCGCGGCCGCTGATTGATGTACGAGTTGGCGGCGTTGTTCGCCTTCTCGAGCTGGTTGCGCTCGAGGTACGCGATGCCGACGTTGTAGTAGGGCGACGCGTCGCCGCGCATGGCCTTGCGATTCTTGATCACGCCCTCGCAGATCGTGATCGCCTGGTCGTAGAGGCGCGGCGCGGTCTCGACGCCAGCGCGCGCGACCAGCGCCGCACACTTGCCCTTGAGCGCGTTGGGCGCGACCGTCGCGTCCTTGGAGCCGCCGCCGGCGAGCGCCTTGTCGAACTGCGCCTCGGCGAGCTTGAACTGATCGGCCTTGGTGTCGGCGACGCCGACGTACATGTACGAGAAGCCGAGCTGCACGCGCACGATGCCGTCCAGGCGGCCGGCCTCCTCGGGGCGGTTCTTGAGGTACGCCTCGTAGGCGCTCACGACCACCACCGCCTTGCCGGAGCCGGCGCGCGCATAGTAGTCGCCGATGAGGCGCTGCGCGATGTAGCGGCGCGTGTCGCGCGCGACGACCTGCTCGGCCACCGCGATGGCGTCGCGCTCACGGCCCTTGATGCGGCTGAGCATGAAGGCCTTCTGCTCGAGGATCGACGGATCGCCCGGGTGCGCCTTCTCGGCGACCGTCTCGATCCACTTGACACCCTCTTGCCAGCGCTTCTCGGTCACGAAGATGCTGGCGCGCAGCGCGTAGCCGCCCGCGTTCACCGCGCGGGGGCCGGCCGCGATGGCGGCGTCGCATTTCTTCGCCGCCTTCTTGAGCGAGCCGTCCTCGATCAAGGTCTTGCAGGCGTCGAGGTCCTGCTGGATGGCGGCGTTCTGCGCCTCGGCGACCTTCGGCACCGAGATGCCGAGGAGCAACGCCGACAGCACAAACCCGACGCGCGCGGTGATCGTGGCCTTCGCGGATGCCTTCATCGAAGTGCGACTCCCCGGGGTCCTCAGAAGACCCTCGCAATGACCATCGTGATGTCGTCCTTGCGGGGACGATCACCAAAGAACTGCATGGACGCGCCGATCACCTGCTCGCGGATCTCCGCGGGCTCGAGGTGCGCGGCGCGACGGATTGAGGCCCGGAAGCGCTTCTCGCCGTACTCTTCGCCCTTGTCGCTCTCGCACTCGACGATGCCGTCGGTGTACCAGACGAGCAGATCGCCGGGCAGGATGTCCTGGGTCTTGGACGCATACTTCGATTCGGCGAGGTCACCCAGCCGGTTGCCGCGGGTCATGAGCGAGCCGAACTCGCCCTTGCCGTCGGTGATCCGGTACAGGTACGGGAAGTTGTGGCCGGCGTTGGCGAAGGTGATCGTGCGCGCCTTGGGATCGAGGATCGAGGCGAAGCAGGTCATCACGAACTTGCGCTTGGCGGACTCGAAGATCGCCTTGTTCATGATCTCGAGCAGCTGCGTGCACGACAGATCGTCGTTGTTCACGGCGCGCGCCACGTCGCAGGCGGCCTTGGCGGCCGCCGTGATCATCGCCGAGGGCACGCCGTGGCCGGTGACGTCGCCGATCACGACCAGCACCTTGCCGCCGACCAGGTCGTGGTAGGTCCACCAGTCGCCGCCGCACTGCGACGCGGGCTGGAAGTAGCCGGCCAGCTTCACGAACTGGCGATCGACGGTGTCGTTGTTGGGGACGAGGGTCTCCTGGATGGTGCGGGCGACCTCGAGCTCCTTCTCCATGGTCGCCTTCTCGGCGGTCTGGCGGAGCAGCACGACCAGCTGGTCGGCCATGTAGTTGAAGTTCTCGCCCAGCAGGCCGATCTCGTCGGTGGAGGTGACCTCGACGCGGGTCTCGAGGTCACCGCGGGCGATCTGGTCGGCGCGCCAGGCCAGCATCTTGATCGGCTTCGAGATGCGCAGGCCCTGGAAGATCGCCATGAGCGTGCCGAGGAGCACGAAGATCACGCCGACGCCGGCGGTCTTGAGACCGATGTCGCGGTAGGCGGCCTCCTTCTGGGTCTTGGCGACCGCGGCCGCCTCCTCGACGCGGCGGAACGACAGCCCGACCACGACGAAGCCCATCGGCTTCTCGGTCGCCTCGGGATCGAAGAGCGCCTTCACCGTGGCCGCGATGCCGACCGGGAAGACCGGCAGCGCGAACAGCGCCACGCGGCCAGCCTTGGCGTCGGCGAACTCGAGCGACTCGACGAGCGGATCCTGCTGCGTGGGATCGGCCACGCGGCCTTTCCAGGCCTCGAGGATCTTCTTCCAGTTCTCGTCGCCGAAGTCCTTGTGCTGGGGCGACTCGTCGGTCGGGTTGCGCGCCTCGTCGCTGTGCGCGATGAGCAGCTTGCTGTTGTCGAGCACATACACGAACGCGATCTGATCGTCCTTGCGGGCGAGCTGGATCACGAACGGCCGCAGGTTGTTGTCGCTCGACAGATCGATGTAGCTACGACTGGACGCCTCGAGCGCCTGCACGGTGGCGCGACCCACGCGTGAGAGCTCCTGGCGGAGAAGCTGGTTCTTCTCGCGCAGGTTTTCGTCGTAAACGCGCCCGATGTTGAAAATGTTCAGGGCGCCGAATCCGGCGACGATGAGAACGATGAGCGCCGTGCTCGTGAGGATGAGCTTGACGCTGATGGATGGACCGTGACGCTTCTCCATGGACGTGACGATTTTACAGCTTTTTTCGTGCATCCGTCAATCAAGTGGCAGGCAATGCTGCATTGGCTCCGGGGTGGGCCATGGCCGCTGGGAACTGGACAGGCAGGCGATCAGGCACCTAAAATCGGGGCGCCCATGGATGCGCTAGCCACGTTCCTCCTGCAGTTCAAGACCGTCTCCGACGTCATCATCGACAGCTACTTCATCGTCGATCAGGACCGGAACATCGTGGACTTCAACCGCGCGTTCTTCTCGCTCCTGCCGCGCCAGGTCGCGCGCGGCCTCAAGGGCAAGAAGTGCTACGACGTCCTCGAGCTCAACATCTGCAAGGACGCGTGCATCGCGCAGCAGTGCTGGAAGGACAAGCGCCAGGTCCGCCTCGACGAGATCAAGGGACGCGTGCCCGGCGGCGAGGCCGGCGAGATGCGCTTCATTCTCTCGGCGGTGCCGATCATGGACGCCAACGGCAACCCGGTGACGTTGCGCTGGACCTCGAGGGCGCCCACCGGGTTG
>JBKJOI010000542.1:0-5142 GCA_046595695.1 Haliangiales bacterium
CGCGGCCAGCCCCGCCGGCACCGCGGCCCACGAGCGCGGCGCGGTGCCCGCGAGGTGCGCGGCGACCAGGCGCTGCACGCGCGCCGCGGGTCGCGAGACGTGAGGCAAGAGATCCCAGCGAACCGCACGGGCGCGCGCGGCGGGCAACGTGCGCGGCGTCATCCGGCCTCCCCGACGAACGCGCGCGCGCGCTCGCCGCGGCGCTGTCGCTCGTCGTCGTGCTGGCGATCGTCGGTCTCGCGCGTGGCCACCTGGAGGCGCGCCACGTGCAGCCCGCGCGCCTCGAGCGCGCGCGCCAGATCCGCGAGCTGCGCCTCGATCACCCGCCGCGCGGCCTCGCTCGCCGCGATCACCGTCGCCTCGAGGCCGTGCTTGCCGGCGACCAGCCGCACCTCGGTGCCGCGCCAGCCGCCCACGCCGATATCGAGGCGCACCTCGGGCAGGCCGTCGCGGGTGTGACCGACGAGCATCCGATCGACGACACCGGCCACCGGTGCCGCCGCGGCGGGCGTGGGCGTCGCGGCCGCGCGCAGCCCGAGCGGACCGCCGGCGGGTGCGCTCGCCAGTGCCGCGGCCGCCCGGGCCAGCTCGTCCAGCTCCTCCGGCCTGGCGCCGGCGCGCCGGTGCCAGAGAGCCCGCAGCGGCGAGTCGTGGGCGTCGCGCGCGGGTTTCTTCGCGGCAGCGGCGCCGGCCGGCGGCCCAGGAGTGCCAGGGGCGCCGCCGTTCGCGTTCGCGTTCGCGCTGGCCGAGCCTGGGCTCACAGGTGTCGTGATTCTCATGGACGGTGTCCTCGGTCAAGGTATCGACGTGCGCGCCCGCCGGTTGCGCACGTTTCTTCGAGCTCGTTTCGCGCCGCCTTCACTGCCCCTCTCACCTGCATGACCTCCGAAAACTTGCCCAGGTAAGTAAGAGTCGTAAAATATCCTACATGTCGGACTTACACGCAGGAGGAGCGCTGATGAACGCCCACGATCGTCGCCTCGGCTTCCGGGTCCCGATGGAGATTTTCCTGAACGAATACGTGCAGGATCGGGCTCATCGGGCACTGACGGTCAACGTCAGCGACACCGGGCTGTACGTGAACAAGGTGGTCACGCCGATGCAGCGCGCGAACCGCGTCGTCGCGCTGGAGTTCGAGCTGCCGGGCACGGGCGAGACCATCTGGGCTCGCGGCGAGATCGCCTACGACGCGCTCGACGACTATTTCCACGGCCAGGGCATCCGCTTCACCGGCATGGCCCGCCTGCACGCTCGCCTGCTGCGCGATTACTGCATCGAGAAGCGCCGCGCCCAGCTGTCCGGGCTGCTCGAGCGCATTCGCAAGAACCGCATGCACTAGCCGGGTGGGCCGAAGGCCCGGCTTGTCCGTGAGAGAAGCTTCCACGGCGCGACCGGGCCGGTCGGCGCGCCGCGCTCGCGCACCCGCGGCCCGAACGCGTTTCGGCTCTCCGCGCGTATACTCACTACATTCCCATGCTCCGCCTTCCGCTCGCACTCCTGCTGGCCGGTGTGCTCCTGGGGTCCGTGGCGCCGCGCCAGGCGCTCGCCCAGGACGACGACTGGTCGGTCAAACAGAACCCGTTCGATCCGCGCATCGTCAACCGCTACAAGGCGCTGGTCGAGAAGAACCCCGGCGACGCGGCCGCGCTCAAGAAGCTCATCGGCCTCTACGCCAAGTACTCCACGCTCGACAAGCTGGTCTCCGAGTACGAAGCCAAGCTCGCGAAAGCCCCGGCTGATTTCGCGTACGCGATGATCCTCGGGCACATCTGGCGCCACCGCAACGACACCCCCAAGGCAGTCCAGTACTACGAGAAGGCGGCCGCGGCGCGCCCCGACGATGCGTCGGTGAACCTGTCGCTGGCCGAGCTCTATCGACAGATCGGCAAGCCCGACGCCGCCTCCTCGGCCTACGAGAAGGCGCTCGCGCAGACCAAGGACCCGAAGGACAAGAAGCCGATCCTGCGCGTGCTCGCCGACCTGGCGCTCGACCAGAAGCAGATCGACAAGGCGCGCGGCTACTACAAGCAGTACCTGGACCTCGATCCCAAGGACGTGACCGCGCGCATCGAGCTGGGCGAGGCGCTCGCCAAGCACGGGCTGCACCAGGAGGCGCTGGTCGAGTACCAGACCGCCGAGAAGCAGCTCGGCACCGACCCCGCGCGCCGCGTCGAGGTGCTCGCCCGCCTAGGCGGCGAGCTGCAGGCGCTCGGCAAGGAGAACGATGCGGTCCTGGTCTACCGCCAGGCCATGGCCCTGACCCAGAAGGGTCACTACCTGCGCAAGGAGCTCACCGAGCGCATCATCGACATCTACCGCAAGAAGCAGGATCTGCGCGGCCTTATCGCCTACTACGAGAAGGCCTGGCCGGCCGGCTCGCGCGGCCACTTCGAGTGGGACATCCTGGCCCGCCTCTACGAGGAGGCGGGCGAGTCGGACAAGTCGCTCGACGCCTACCGGCGCGCGGTCAAGGCGGCGCCCTTCGAGCTCGACACGCAGAAGCGGCTGATCGCCGTGCTCGAGCGCGCCGGCAAGGACGAGGAGGCGCTAAAGCAGTACGAGGTCGTCATCAAGGTGGCGCCGGGCGAGCCGCGCTTCCAGCTCGAGCTGGCCGAGCGCTACTGGCGCCGCGGCGACAAGAAGAAGGCGCTCGATCTCGCCAAGAAGATCGCCGGCCACTTCCCCGACGACGGCGGCGTGCACGCGGCGCTCGCCGATCTCTACTCGCGCTGGGGCGAGGAGGGGCTCGCGCTCAAGGAGTACGAGATCCTCGCGCGCATCGAGCCCGACGACGAGACCCACCTGGTCAACCTGGGTGAGCAGCACTTCCAGCGCGGCGACAAGAACAAGGCGGTCGAGATCTGGAAGCGCATCATCGCCAAGAAGACGCCCGAGGCCTACGCGCGCCTCGCCGAGGTCTACGCCGAGCACGACATGGGCGCCGGGGCGATCGACATGTACATGAAGGCGATCGCGCTCAAGCCCAAGGAGCCCGCCTTCTACCGCGGCCTCGCCGGCGTCTACGAGCGCCAGCGCCAGGACGACCGCGCCATCGAGGCGTGGGAAAAGGTCATGGAGCTGACCCGCGACCAGCCGGCGCTCAAGCCGACGCGGCGCGAGGCGCGCACGCGCATCATCGCGATCCTGTCGCGCAAGCAGGGCAACCCGCTCACCCGCAAGGCGATGGAGTGGGACCGCAAGTTCCAGGCGACCCCGCCCGACTTCGAGGCCGGCTACTTCGCCGCCGAGGCGTACATCAAGCAGGGCCGCTACGAGGACGCCGAGCGCGTGCTCAAGCGCGTGCTGGCGCTCGCGCCCGACGACCTCGACGCGATGCACCAGCTGGTCGCGGTCTACAAGTCGCTGCACAAGTTCCGCGCCGCCATCGACCTGCTCAAGCAGCTCGCCGAGAAGTCGCCCGGACGCGAGCGCGAGTACTACGCGCAGATCTCCGAGCTCGAGCTCGCGCTCTACAACGACGACGAGGCGGTCGCCTACGCCGAGAAGGCGCTCGAGAAGAGCCCGGGCGATCCGCAGGCGCAGGAGCGGCTCGCCGAGATCCACGAGAAGCGCGGCGACTTCGACAAGGCCATCGCTGCCTACGGCCGCGCCATCGCGCTCGCGCCGCGCAACTACAAGACCTACTTCTCGCTCGCGCGCCTGCACCTGCGCAAGGGCCAGCCCAACGAGGCGGCGCGCCTCTACCGTGACATCATCCGCCGCGCCAGCGACGAGGACACCGTGCGCCAGGCGGCGCGCAAGGCCATCGACCTCGAGGAGTACCTGGGCACGCTCGGCCAGCTCGAGCGCGAGATCGTGCCGCTCGTGTTCACCTACGGGCAGAAGCCGTTCTACCGGCGCATCCTGGTCGAGATCTACGATCGCTACGTACCGTGGCTGTGGGCCAAGGCGCGCCGCGGCGACGCCGAGGCCAAGAAGGAGCTGCTCGCGCTCGGCGAGCACGGCCTGCGCCCGCTGCTCGAGGCGCTCGGCGACTCCGGCGATCCTGCGCAGCAGAAGATCGCGGTCACCGTGCTCGGCTACCTGGGCAACAAGAACGCGGCCCCGCCGCTCGTCAAGTTCGCCACCGAGGTGCCCAAGGGCCCGGCGGGCGCGCCCGTGCCGGCCCCGGCGGTCGGTGGCGGCGGCGCCGGCGTGCTCGGCGGGCCCGCGCCGCGCCTGCCAGGGTCCGGCGGCCCCGACGACGACACGCCCGGCATGGACCTGCGCGTCGAGGCGCTGGTCGCCGCGGGTCGCCTCGGCGACGCGCGCGTGGTGCCGCAGCTCGCGGTGCTGCTCCACCAGAAGGAGAAGGCGCTGCGCGAGGCCGCGGCGTGGGCGCTCGGCCGCACCGGCGACGCGCGCGCGGCCGCGCCGCTCGCGGCGGCGCTCGGCGACAGCCAGGCCTCGGTGCAGGCGCTCGCCTGCATCGGCCTCGGCCGCCTCGGCGACCGCAAGGGCCTGGCCGCGGCCGCGGCGCACATGCGCAAGGCCGGCGTGTCGGCCGACGCGCGCGCCGCCTGCGCCTACGCGCTCGGCGTCGCTGCCAGCCCGGCGGTCGTCGACGATCTCATCGCCGTCGTCGACTCGGGCAACGACGATCTGCAGCGCAAGGCCGCGTGGGCGCTCGGTCGCATCGGCGACAAGCGCGCGCTCGCGCCACTCCTGCGCGCGTACTTCTCGAAGCGCGAGGCGGTGCGCGAGACCATCGCCTGGGCGCTGCCGCGCGTGCACAAGGGCGTGCCCGACCAGAGCGCCGTGCCCGACGAGGAGCTCACGCTCGACAAGGGCAAGATCGACTATCGGGGGCTCGTCCACGGCCTGCTCGGCGAGCTGCCCACGCCCGCGCTCGATCCCGGCCTGGTCAAGGGCCGCGCCGGCGAGCTCGGCGACGGGCTCATCGCCGCGCTCGGCCGCCACCGCGACGTCGTGCTGCGCGCGCTGCGCGATCTCGATGGTCGCGACGACGGCCTCGCGCTCGGCCGGTTGACCGCCGAGCTCGACGCCTCGCCCGCCGGCGAGCGCGACGCGGTGCGCGCGGTGCTCGCGCAGCTCGGCGAGAAGCTCGAGCCCGCGCTCGCGCAGCTCTGCCAGCACAAGGACGCCGAGATCCGGCGGCTGGCGCTCTCGGTGCTGGCCAAG
>JBKJOI010000590.1:0-14288 GCA_046595695.1 Haliangiales bacterium
ACGCACGCTGCGGATGGCCTCGGCGGCGGCCAGGCCGTCCTTGGGCCGGAGCGCCGGATCGTGCGCCATCATGTGGGCGATGAGCGCGTCGACGAGCGGCGGCAGCTCGGGCAGCACGTCACGCGCGCGCGGCGGCCGCTCGAGCATGGCGATCTTGGCCAGGATCGCCTTGACGTGCTCGCCCTTGAAGGGCGGCTGGCCTGTCACGCAGCGGTAGAGCACGCAGCCGAGCGCGAAGACGTCGGCAGCGGGCCCGACCGTGGTCTCGCAGCGCGCCTGCTCGGGCGCCATGTAGTCGGGCGTGCCCATGCCCACGCCGGTCGCCGTGATCGGCGCCCACGGGTTTCTCACCAGGCCGAAGTCGAGCAGCTTGGCGCCGTCGACGCGCCGGCCGACCAGGAACAGGTTGCCCGGCTTGACGTCGCGGTGGACCATGCCGAGCCGGTGCGCCGCGCCCAGCCCGTCGGCCACGCGCGCCGCCAGCTTGAGGCTCTCGTCGAGGGTGAGCGGCTGCCGGCGCAGGCGCCTGGACAGGGTGGCGCCGTCGAGCCACTCCATGGCCAGGTAGAGCCCGGCGCCGGGCGCGAAGCCGTGCGCGACGTAGCGGACGATCGCCGGGTGATCCAGCTCGAGCAGGGCGCGCGCCTCGATGCCGAAGCGCTCGGCCAGATTTTCGTCCTCGCTGGCGAGCAGCTTGATGGCGACCGGCTGCTGCGTGTGCTGATCGAGCGCGCGGAAGACCTCGCCCATGCCCCCACGGGCGACGAAGCGTTCGACGACGAACCGATCGTGTATGACGTCGCCGGGCTTCACACTCTGGCCGCGCGCATTTTACTCGCGCGGCGCGCGCCGAGGCCAATGATCGCGGCGGCGAGCGCGGCGGCCGATGCGATGCCTACTGATACATGGGGGGAAGATCGTCCTCGAAGAGCGTCGCCGGATGCTCATAGAACTCGACGAAGTCGTCGATGGCTGCGGCGGCATCGAGCCCCGCATGCGGGACCATCGGCGCGCTCCAGCCGCCGTTTATCCAGGTGAGCACCCAGACGATCTTGCGCGCCTCGGGATCGGCGAGGATCGGTTCCAGCACCTCCTTGGCCGGCTGGGTGATCAACTGAACAAACGGACGGGCGCGCTATCTGCTAATGGCGCCAGCGCGATGGGGGCCGCGCTCGCCTCGCCCAGTAGCGTGCTCGCGGGGACGAGGCCGCTGCGCGCCAGTGCGCGGTACCAGAGAGCGCTGTCCTTCGCGGTGCGCTGCTGCGTCGCGTAGTCGACCCAGACCAGCCCGAACCGCTTGCGGTAGCCCTCCGCCCACTCGAAGTTGTCCATCAGCGACCAGGCGAAGTACCCGGCCACCGGCACGCCGGCGGCGCGCGCGTCGGCGATCGCGTTCACGTGGTCGCGCAGGTAGCGCACGCGCTCGGCGTCGCGCACGCGCCCGTCGGCGCCGGGCGCGGTCGGGTACGCCGCGCCGTTCTCGGTGACGTAGATCAGGCTCGGCTGGTACTCGTGGTGGATGCGCTGGAGGAGCGGGCTCAGGCCCTCGGGGTAGACCTCCCAGCCCATGTCGGTGACCGGGCCGGGCGGCCGCGGGGCCGGCGTGCCCTCGGCGTGGGCGGCGGAGACGATCGCGCGCGTGTAGTAGTTCACGCCCAGGAAGTCGGTCGGCAGCGCGATGGCCGCGAGGTCGCCAGCCTGGCAGAAGGCGAGGTCGCCCTGCGCGGGCAGGTGGCCGGCGCGCGCGTGCGCCTCGAGCATGTCGGGGGGGTAGCCGCGGCCGTGGAGCGGGTCAAGGTACCAGCGGTTGAAGCCGCCATCGAACTCGCGGCTGGCGGCACGATCGACGGCGGAGTCGCTGGCCGGGGTCGCGGGCGTCAGGTTGAGCGTGATGCCGACCTTGGCGCGGGGCGCGTTCGCGCGCAGCACGGGCACGGCCCAGCCGTGCGACAGGAGGAGGTGGTGCGCCGCGGCGAGCGCGGCGGGCCAGTCCTTGCGGCCGGGCGCGTGCACGCCGCGCGCGTAGCCGAGCGTGCTCGCGCACCACGGCTCGTTGTGGGTGATCCAGTGGCCCACGCGATCGCCCAGCCGGCGGCTGACCGCATCGGCGTACGCGACGAACGCCTCGGCGGTGCCGCGCGCCGGCCAGCCGCCCGCGTCCTCGAGCCGCTGGGGCAGGTCCCAATGGTAGAGCGTGGCGACCGGCGCTACGCTCTGCGCCAGCAACTCGTCGACGAGGCGATCGTAGAAATCGAGGCCGCGCTCGTTGACGGCGCCGCGGCCGTCGGGCATGACGCGTGGCCAGGCGATCGAGAAGCGGTAGGCGCCGACGCCGAGCCAGGACATGAGCGCGACGTCCTCGCGGTAGCGGTGGTAGTGATCGCAGGCGCCCGCGCCGCTCGAGCCGTCCACGATCGCGCCGGGCCTGGCGCAGAAGCGGTCCCAGATGGACTCGCCCCGACCGTCGGCGTCGACGGCGCCCTCGATCTGGTACGCCGAGGTGGCGACGCCCCAGAGAAAATCGGATGGGAACACTTTCATCGCGGCGAGCCTCCGGCCAGATCCGTGACTGGCCGCCGCTCGAGCGCGGAGACAGACGGTCAGAGCGGTCGATAGTTGTGTGCAGGAGTCAGCGTCGTGTGAAAGTTCCAGCTCGCGACCATGCCGCCCGCCCAGTCGATCTACGCCCACTCATCTGTCCGTTTCAAGCGTTGTGTTCGCTTGGCGAACAAAAAACGTACATTCACGTCCAGCGTTCGCCAGGGGGGAGCGTGAGCGCGCGCGGCGGCAAGGCGTCCGTCGATCCGTCGCGGATGCGCGCGCATAACCGCAGCCTGGTGCTGCGCCTGCTCTGGGAGGAGCAGCCCATCTCGGCGGCGGATCTGGCCCGCTCGACCGGCATGAGCCCGTCGACGATCTCGGGGATCGTGCAGGAGCTCGAGCAGGTCGGCCTGGTCGCCACCATCGGGCCGCGCCCGGTGCACACCGGCCGGCGGGCGGTGCCGCTCGAGCTGGCGCCCGAGGCCTTCGCGGCGCTGGGCGTCGAGCTGGGCGCGCGGCACGCGGCGGTGCTGGTGAGCGATCTGCGCGGCCGCACGCTGGCCTTCCAGGAGGCCCAGCACGCCGTGCGCACCGATCCGCAGGGCGCCCTGGCGCTGGTCGAGCGCCTGCTCGAGGCCGCGATCGCCGAGGCGCGCGTGCCCCGGCGGCGGCTGCTCGGCATCGGCGTGGCCGTGCCCAGCCCGCTGCAGCCGGATCGCCCGGGCCACCTCCTGCCGCTCATCTTCCCGGCCTGGCGCGAGGTCGACCTCGACGAGGAGCTACGGCGCAGCCAGCGGTTGCCGGTGGTCATCGACAACGACGCCAACCTGGGCGCGCTCGCCGAGCGCTGGTGGGGCGCGGGCGGCACGCACCTCGCGTACGTCAAGGTCGGCTCGGGCGTCGGCTGCGGCTTCATCATCGACGGCAAGCTGCACCGCGGCGCCTCGGGCACCGCCGGCGAGATCGGCCACACGCCCATCGATCCGGTGGGGCCCCGCTGCCTGTGCGGAAACCGCGGCTGCGTGACCATGTACGTGGGCGCCGAGGAGCTGCTGGCGCGCGCGAAGCCACCGTCGGGAGCGCGGGGCAAGCCGGCGGAGACGCGCACGCTGGCGGCGCTGATCGCGCAGGCGCGCGGCGGGGACGCGGGCGCGTGCACGCTGCTCGCCGAGGCCGGCACGCACCTCGGCGTGGTCATCGGTAGCCTCATCAACCTGAACGATCCGGGCGTCGTGGTGCTCGGTGGCGAGCTGTCGGCCGCCGGTGAGCTGGTGCTCGAGCCGCTGCGCCGCGAGGTGCAGCGGCGCGTCTTGCCGTCGACCTTCGCGAGCACGCGCATCGTCGCGACGCAGCTCGGCCGGCGCGGGCTGGCGCTGGGCGCCGCGACGCTGGTGCTGCGCCAGGCGCTCGATCAGGGCGAGCTGTTCGCGGCCGCCGAGCGCGTCCGCGGCGCCGTCCCCGCGTAGCGCGCCCGCCCCGTCGCCGCGCCCGCCCGTCGTCGCCCGCCCGCGCAGCGTTGACTCTCGCGCTCTTCGCCGTCGACTTCGGCAACGAAGTCTTGACAGGCATGTTGCCGGCGCGTTACCGGTGTTCGAGCTGGTTGGTTGTTTGAAGCAACAAAGCTGGAGCCCGGCCGTGCCGCCCTGGCCGCGCCGGAGAGGAGGCTCGCACCATGGACTCCCGCATCGCCCTCGCGCTCGCCTGCCTGGTCGCCGCCTGCGCGCCCGGCCCCGACCGTAGCCGCGCCGCGCTCGCCGGCGCGAGCGGCCCGGCGCTCACCATCTCCGTCGAGCAGCAGGCGACGTGGGTGCGCAACTTCAACCCATTCATGACCGGCAAGTACCGCTGGCCCACGGTGGGCCCGATCCACGAGCCGCTGCTCATCTACAGCACCGCGCAGGGCGTGTACGAGCCGTGGCTGGCCACCTCCTACGCGTGGAGCGAGGACGAGCGCACGCTGCGCTTCAAGCTGCGCCCGGGCGTCAAGTGGTCGGATGGCACGCCCTTCAGCGCGCGCGACGTGGTCTTCACCTTCGCGCTCATGCGCAAGCACGCGGCCTTCGACTCGAACGGCGTGTGGAAGTTCCTCACCGACGTGCGCGCCAGCGCCGACGACGAGGTCAGCTTCGAGCTGGCGCGGCCGTTCGTGCCCGGGCTGGCCAACCTGGCGCAGGTCCCGATCGTCCCCGAGCACATCTGGTCGAAGGTCGCGGATCCGACCACCTTCGCCAACCCCGAGCCGGTCGGCACCGGGCCGTTCACCCACGTCACGGTGTGGCAGAGCCAGATCTTCGAGCTGGGCCGGAACCCGCACTACTGGCAGCCCGAGCGCTTCGCGGTGCAGCGCTTGCGCTTCCCGGCGCTGTCGAGCAACGAGCAGGCGATGCTCGCGCTCCTCAAGGGCGATCTCGACTGGGCCGGCAACTTCGTCCCCGAGATCGATCGCGTGTACGTCCAGCGCGACCCGGCGCGCCACGGCTACTGGTACCCGGCCACGGGCGCCACGGTGTTCCTGTACGCGAACACGCGCCGCGCCCCCTTCGACGACGTGCGCGTGCGCAAGGCCATCAGCATGGCCATCGATCGCGACCAGATCGCCAAGGTCGCCATGTACGGCTACACCCGGCCCGCCGACGCGACCGGGCTCAGCGACGCGTACGAGCGCTGGCGCGATCCGCAGGTGACCGCGGGCGCAGGCGGCGCCTGGGTGCACCACGACCCCGCGCGCGCCAACGCGCTGCTCGACGAGGCCGGCTACCCGCGCGGCGCGGGCGGCCTGCGCCGCGGCCCGGGCGGCAAGCCGCTCAGCTACCAGATCAACGTGGTGAGCGGCTGGTCCGACTGGGTGCGGACGTGCCAGCTCATCGCCAACGACCTGCGCGCCGTCGGCATCAGCGCCAGCGTGAAGCCCTACGAGTTCGCCGCCTGGTTCGATCGCCTGCAGACCGGTGACTTCGATCTGTCGATCGGGTGGTCCTCCGAGGGCGTGACGCCGTACCTTCTGTACCGCGACCTCATGGCCACGGCGACCGTCCGGCCGCTGGGCGAGTCGAGCAGCGTCAACTGGCAGCGCTTCGGCTCGCCCGAGGCCGACGAGCTGCTCGCCGCCTTCGAGGCCGCCGCCGACCCCGCCGAGCAGCGCGCCATCCTGCACCGCCTGCAGGCGGTCTTCTCGGCCAGCGCGCCCGCGATCCCGCTCTTCCCCGGGCCCGCCTGGGGCGTCTTCAACGCGCGCCGCTGGACCGGCTTCCCGACGGCGGAGCGGCCCTATGCGGTGCTCTCGCCCAACCCGAAGGCCAACTTCCAGGCCGAGTACATGCTCGTGATCGCGGCGCTGACCCCGGCGCGCCGGGGCGACGACTGATGCGCGCGCTCGCGCGCCGCCTCGCGCTCTACGCGCTCGCCGCCTGGGCCGCGCTCACGGTGAACTTCTTCCTGCCCCGGCTCATGCCCGGCGACCCGGTGTCGACCATGTTCGCGAGCTTTCGTGGCCAGCTACAGCCCGAAGCGCTCGACGCCCTGCGCGAGACCTATGGGCTCACCGATGCGCCGCTCGCCGGGCAGTACCTCGCTTACCTGGGCCACGTGCTGACCGGCGATCTGGGCCTGTCGATCGCGTACTTCCCGGCCAAGGTGACCACGGTGATCGCGGGCGGCCTGTTCTGGACGCTGCTGCTCGCCGGCACGTCGATCCTGGTGAGCTTCGCGCTCGGGACGCTGCTCGGGATCGTGGTCGCCTGGCGCCGCGACGGCCGCCTGGATTCGCTCCTGCTGCCGATCCTGGCGCTCCTGGGCGCGTTTCCATACTTCTGGCTGGCCATGCTGGCGCTGTACGTCTTCGGCTTCCAGCTGGGCTGGTTCCCGCTCGGCCACGCTTACGGCGACGAGCTGACGCCCGCATGGACGCCGGCGTTCGTCGCCGACGTGCTCCACCACGCCGCGCTGCCGGCGCTCACGCTGGTCGTCGCCACCGTAGGTGGCTGGGCGCTGAGCATGCGCAACACCATGGTCGGCGTGCTGGGCGCCGACTTCGTGACCTTCGCGCAGGCCAAGGGTCTATCGCCGCGCCGGGTCGTGCTCCGCTACGCGGCGCGCAACGCGCTCCTGCCCAACCTGACCCAGTTCGGCATGGCGCTCGGCTTCGTGCTCGGCGGCGCGCTGCTCACCGAGATGGTCTTCGGCTACCCGGGCCAGGGCTACCTGCTGCTGCAGGCGGTGCGCGCGCAGGACTACCCGCTCATGCAAGGCATCTTCCTCAGCATCACGCTCGCGGTCCTGATCGCCAACGCGACCATCGATCTGGCCTGCTTCTGGCTCGATCCGACCACCCGGAGGGCGTAGCGATGCAAAGCCTCTGGGCCCAGAACCGCAAGGTGTCGGTCGGGATCGCGCTGCTCGCGGTATTCGCGCTGCTGGCGTTCGTCGGCCCCTGGCTCGTCGGCGACGCGCGCGCGAGCGTCGCGCCGCCGCACCAGGCGCCGTCGTGGTCGCATCCGTTCGGCACCACCGGCCTCGGCCAGGACGTGCTCGCGCAGACGGTGGTGGGCGCGCGCAGCACGCTGGCGCTCGGCTTCACCGTCGGGTTCGTCGCGGTGCTGTTCAGCGTGGTCGTGGGCGTCGCCGCGGGCTACTTCCGCGGCTGGCTCGACGAGGCGCTGTCGCTGGTCACCAATGTCTTCCTGGTGATCCCGGGCCTGCCGCTCGCGATCGTGATCGCCGCGTTCCTGCCGCCCGGGCCGCTGTCGATGGCCGCGGTGCTGATCCTGACCGGCTGGGCGTGGGGGGCGCGCGTGCTGCGCGCGCAGACGCTGACCCTGGCGCAGCGCGACTTCGTGGCCGCAGCGACGGTGAGCGGCGACGGCGCGTTGCGCATCCTGGGCCGCGAGGTGCTGCCCCACCTGGCCTCGCTCGTGGTCTCGTGCTTCATCGGCACCACGGTCTACGCGATCGGGGCGCAGGTCGGGCTCGAGTTCCTGGGTCTGGGCGATCCCGGGCTGGTGACCTGGGGGACCAACCTGTACTGGGCGGCGAACGACTCGGCGCTGGTGACCGGCGCGTGGTGGACGTTCCTGCCCACCGGGGTGTGCGTGGCGCTGGTCGGCTTCGCGCTCACGCTGGTCAACTTCGGCATCGACGAGACGACCAACCCGCGGCTGGCGGCGGAGCGGCGTTTCCGCAAGCGCACCGGGCTGCCGGCGCGGCTGGGCGGCGTGCACCCCGGACGCGGCCTCGGGCACGCCGGATCGCCGCCGCCCGGGTCGGACGTCCTGCTGGCCGTGCGCGACCTACGCGTCGTCTACCACGGTGGCCCGGACGGCGCGCCGGTGGCCGCCGTCGACGGCGTGTCGCTCGATGTGCGCCGCGGCGAGATCCTGGGCCTGGCCGGCGAGTCGGGCAGCGGCAAGTCGACCCTGGCCGGCGCGCTCTTGCGCGTGCTGCGACCGCCCGCGCTGGTCACCGGCGGCGAGGTGCGCTTCGCCGGGCGCGACGTGCTGGCCATGGGCGAGGCCGAGCTGCGCGCGTTCCGCTGGCGCGACGCCTCGATGGTCTTCCAGAGCGCCATGAACGCGCTCAACCCGGTGCTCTCGGTGGCGGCGCAGATCGTGGACACCATCCGCGCGCACGAGCCGCGCGTCTCGCGCCGGGCCGCGCGCGCCCGCGCCGCCGAGCTGCTCGCGCTGGTCGGGCTCACGCCGGCGCAGCTGGACCGCTTCCCGCACCAGCTCTCCGGCGGGATGCGCCAGCGCGTGGTCATCGCGATCGCCCTGGCGCTGTCGCCGCGGCTCATCGTCATGGACGAGCCGACCACCGCGCTCGACGTGGTCGTGCAGCGCGAGATCCTCGAGCGGCTGCAGGCGTTGCGCGATCGGCTGGGGCTCACGATCGTGCTCATCACCCACGATCTGCCGCTCCTGCTCGAGGTCGCCGACCGCATCGGCGTCATGTACGCGGGCGAGCTGGTCGAGCTGGCCACGGTCGCCGAGCTCGCCGCCGGCGCGCGCCACCCGTACACCCGCGCGCTGCTGCGGGCGTTCCCCAGCCTGGACGGCCCGAGCGACGGGGTGCGCGAGATTCCCGGCGCGCCGCCGCGGCTGGCCGCGCCGCCGGGCGGCTGCCGCTTCCATCCCCGCTGCGCCGAGGCGCGACCCTCGTGCGCGATCGATCATCCGGCGCTGCGTGCCGTCGACGACGGGCGCCTGACCGCGTGCCCGTGGCGGGCGCCATGAGCGCGCTGCTCGAGGTCCAGCAGCTCGACAAGAGCTTCCCGGCGACGGGTGCCTTCGGTGGCCGCGCCGTGCCGGTGCTGCGCGGCGTGTCGTTCACGGTCGCGCGCGGCGAGACCGTGGCGCTGGTCGGCGAGTCGGGCAGCGGCAAGAGCACGATCGGCCGCATCCTCCTGCGGCTCGAGCGTGCCGACCGGGGCGTCGTTCGCCTGGGCGGCGTCGCGGTGCCGGTCACGCGGCTCGGCTCGGTCCCGGCCGCCTACCGGCAGAAGGTGCAGATGGTCTTCCAGGACCCGTTCGCGTCGCTGAACGGCGTGAACACCGTGCGCTACCACCTGGCGCGGCCGCTCCTGCGCCATGGTCACGCGAGCCCCGCCACTGTCGACGCCGCGATCGCGCGCCTGCTCGAGGCGGTCGGGCTGGGCGCGAGCGACGAGCTGCTCGGGCGTCATCCGCACGAGCTGTCGGGCGGGCAGCGGCAGCGGGTGGCGCTGGCGCGCGCGCTCGCGCCCGGCCCCGAGCTGCTGGTCGCCGACGAGCCGACCTCGATGCTCGACGTCTCCATCCGCATGGGCGTGCTCAAGCTGCTCGCGCAGCTGTCGCGCGAGCGCGGCCTGTCGATCCTGTTCATCACCCACGACCTGACGTGCGCGCGCTTCCTGGCCGATCGCGTGATCGTGCTGCACGCGGGGCAGGTCGTGGAGGCCGGGACGGCTGCGCAGGTGATCGGCCAGCCGGCGCACGCGTACACCCGCAAGCTGCTCGGGGCCACGCCGCACGGGGTGCCCGGGAAGCGCCCGGCGGCTCCACCGGAGGGCTTGCCGTCATGAGCGGCGTCGCGGCGGCCAGCTACAACACGGCGCGCGTGCTGCGTCGGCTGCGCCAGCAGCCGGGCCTGAGCCGCGTCGAGATCGCCGACCAGCTCGGCCTCAACCGCTCGACGGTGACGAACATCGTGAACGACCTGCTCGCGCGCACGCTGGTCCAGGCCGTCGCCGAGAGCGACGCGTCTCCGAACGGCGGGCGCAAGAAGACCCAGCTCGCGATCAACGCCGGCTACGGCTGTGCCGGCGGCGTGCAGGTCCACGCCGACTACGTGCGCGTGGTGCTCGTCGATCTGATGGGGCGGCTGCTCTACCAGCACGTGCTGCCCGGTCCTGTGGGCCAGAGGAACCTGCACCGGCGCCTGCTCGAGGCGTGCGCGCACCTGGCGAGGCGAGCCGGGCAGGTGGGCGTGCGGCTGCTCGGCATCGGCTGCGGCCTGCCCGGCATCGTCGATCCGTACCGGGGCACGCTGCTGCGATCGATCCCGCTCGGCGTGCAGGGCGAGGAGCCCATCGTGAAGCGACTCGAGCCGGTGCTGGGCCGTCCGCTCCTGCTCGGCAACGATGCCCACTGCTGCTGCTGGGGCGAGCTCGTCGGCGCGCGCGACCCCGCCACCAGCTTCCTGTTCATCCTGGGTGAGTGGCGGCGCGCGCCCGGCCAGGTCGGGGCGCTGCTGGCCTCGATCGGCGTCGGGGTGGTGCTGAACCGTACCGTCCACCACGGCCGCCGCTACTCCGCGGGCGAGTTCCGCAGCGTGGAGTGGCAGGCGCCGAGCGCGAACCAGTTCTCGCTGCGCGACGAGCAGATCGCCGCGGCGCGTACGGACCCCGCGCAGCACCGCGCCATGCTGCGCGAGCTGGCCCGCAACGCCGCCATGTTGGTTTACATGCTGAACCTGGACCGGCTGTACCTGGGCGGCTTCTTCGCGGACCAGGACGTCGAGACGCGGGCCATCTTCGCCGAGGAGATTCAGCGCCGAGGGACGTTCCCGCCGTCGTCAGCCTGCGAGGTCGCATTTTCCTCGCATGGCCAGCATGCTGTCGCCTACGGGGCCGCCGGGCTGATCCTCGGGCACGCCTTCGGGACCACTGCCGCGTCGTCCGGAGCGTGGATCGATGCCGGTCAGCAGGCGCGGCTCGCGCTGCTTTTCTGAGCCACGTGACGTTTACGAGCTTGACGCAATCGTCACGCGTTTGATATTACGTTCGGAGTCCGAACATAAAAAGCAAGACCCGTGGGTCTGGAGGTCTGCCATGAAGCGCGCGGATCGATTTCGAGTCCTGGCGGCGTTGGTCGGAGGCTTCGCGATGCTGGTGGTGGGCGCCTGTGGCCCGTCATCGCGCGGAGCCGGCGACGACGATGACGGCGACGATGACGGCCACGCAGGTGGCGGGGACGCGGGCGATGGCCCGGTGTTCGTCGACGCCGGCGCCGACGCAGCGGAGACCACGGGCGAGTACTGCAGCTCGCTGACGGCGACGGTGCGCGATTTCCATCGCACGCACCCTGACTTCGAGACCTTCAACCGCGACGAGATCTATCCCGGCATCGTGCAGTCGCAGCTCGGCGCCGATGGCAAGCCGGTCTACGCGTCTTCGGGCGCGACGCTGCACACCAGCGGACCGGGTGCATTCCTGCAGTGGTATAACGACGTCGCGGGCGTGAACCAGGCGATGCCGGTGGTCATCACGCTCACCGAGACGGCCCCCGGGCTGTACGCCTTCGACAGCGACGACTTCTTTCCCATCGATGGGATGGGTTTCGGGCACGAGGGCTTCAACCACAACTTCCACTTCACGACCGAGATCCACACCTCGTTCGAGTACGTGGGCGGCGAGGTCTTCACCTTCCGCGGCGACGATGATCTCTGGCTGTTCATCAACGGCAAGCTGGCCATCGATTTGGGCGGGCTGCACCAGCCGGCGATGAGGTCGGTGAACCTCGACGCGCGCGCCGCGGAGCTCGGCCTGGTGGTGGGCGGCGTCTACCCCATGGATATCTTCCACGCCGAGCGACACACGATCCAATCGACCTTCCACATCGAGACGACGATCGACTGCTTCATCGTCGAGTGATCTCTTTCCAGGGTGAGAGGTGACATATGCATACGTGGCACATGCACGAGCTGGCGGGCACGACAACAAACCGGATCGTCCGAGCCATGGCGCTCGGTCTCGGCCTCTGTGGGCTGGTGGCCTGCGCGGCCAGCGGCCGCGACGGCGCCGGCGACGATGACGACGATCAGGGCGGCGGCGACGGCGGCGATCCACCCGGCACGATCGACGCCGGCGGCGGTGGCGGCGACGGCGAGCCACCGATCACCGCCGAGAACCTGATCGACGACCTGGACGACGGCGACGGCTCGCTGCTGCTGCGCGGCGGCCGGGTCGGCGCCTGGTACACGTACAACGATCTCACCACGGCGGGCACGCAGACCCCCGCGGCGGGCGTCGCCTTCCTGCCCACGCCCGGCGGTCCGGGCGCGAGCGTCTACCACGCCCACACCCAGGGCAGCGGCTTCACCGCCTGGGGCGCGGGCATGGGCTTCGATCTCAACAACAACAACAACCCGAACGGCATGAAGGGCACCTACGACGCGTCGGCGTTCCAGGGCATCACCTTCAAGGCCAAGGGCTCGGTGCCCATCCGCGCCTCGGTCATGGTCGCGGGCGTGCTGTCGACGGCGATCGGCGGTACGTGTACGCCCAGCACCACCGCCGGCGAGGGCTGCGACGACGGCCACGGTCGCGCGCTCCTGCTCACGCCCGAGTGGAAGACTTACCAGCTCGCGTTCAACCAGATCGCGCAGGCGGGCTGGGGTAAGCAGGTCGTCTTCGACTCGTCGACGATCATGGCGGTGCAGTTCAACATCGACAAGAACCTGGCGTTCGACGTCTCCGTCGACGACATCGGGTTCTACTAGCCGATGCGCGCGCT
Organism: Haliangiales bacterium; assembly: GCA_046595695.1. Classification (GTDB taxonomy): domain Bacteria; phylum Myxococcota_A; class Polyangia; order Haliangiales; family SHYZ01; genus JBKJOI01. The sequence continues at coordinate 12,528 of JBKJOI010000590.1, forward strand.
TCGGGCGCTCGTCCTGGGCGCCGGCATCTGCATCGGCGCCGCCTGCGGGGCCGCGCTGGGGCCCGGCTGCGCGCAGTTCCGACCGTCCACCGGCGGTGGCGGCGGCGGCGGTGGCGGCGGCGGTGGCGCGGGCGCGAGCGCGAGCGCGTGCGCGCGGGCCGCGATGATCGACGACGCCGAGGACGGCGACAACCAGACCTTCGTCGCGGAGGGTCGCGGCGGCTACCTGTACACCTTCAAGGACGCGGTCGGCTCCTCGATCGATCCGGGTGCGAAGTTCGAGACCGCGTCGGGCGGCGCGAACGGCTCGCGCCAGGCGCTGCGGATCCACGGCAAGCTCGGCGACGCCGACGCGGCCTACGCCGGGCTCGGCCTCAGCCTGACCGACCCGAAGACCCCGTACGATGGGTCGCGCTACCAGGGCCTCGCGTTCTACGCGCGGCGGGCCCCGGGTTCGGTGGCGGCGGTGCGCCTGAAGGTCCCCGACGTGAGCACTGACCCCGAGGGCAAGGTGTGCTCGGAGTGCTTCAACGACTTCGGCGTCGACTTCCAGGTCACCGAGACGTGGACGCGCTACGTGATCAGCTTCGCCGATCTGAAGCAGGGCTCGGGCTGGGGGCAGCCGCAGCCGCCCGCGATCGACCCCGCGAAGATCTTCAGCGTGCAGTGGCAGGTGTCCGCGCGCGGCGCCGCCTTCGACATCTGGATCGACGACGTGACCTTCGTCGGGTGCCCGTGAGGAGACCTCAGACCATGCAGCGTGCGCTTGCGATCGCGGTTCTCGTTGGCAGCCTCGGGCACGCCGTCCGGGCGACCGCGGAGGAGGAGCCCGCGCCGGAGGCGGAGCAGGAAGAGGACGCCACCGGCCTGGGTATCAGCCCGAGCACGCCGCAGGTCGGCGATCTGGTCGTGCCCACGACCAGCAAGCCGGGCACCGCCGCGGCGACCTCGACGTCGAAGCGCTTCAGCTTCCACGGCTTCCTGCGCGTCCCGCTGCGCGTCGGCTTCGGCGGCGGTCACAAGCACTCGCCGCCCCAGGTGCCCGACAGCTCGTATACCGACTGGCAGTACACGAACGGCATGGGCGGCCCGTGGACCGAGCTCTGGCTCTCGTACGGCAACGCGAACGTCTCGGCGCACGTGGTCATGGCCTCCTACGACGTGAGCGACGCGAGCTACCGCGATCTGCAGTCGCAGCTGGGCATCAGCCAGTCGTTCCTGACCCTGCACTACCCGAAACTCTTCGGCGACCAGGGCGGCCTGACCTGGAACGTCGGCGCGTTCGCGAGCCGCTACGGCACGTCGGGGCGCTACGACGCCGGCAAGTACGACACCTATCTGTTCGGCGCCACGCACACCGCCGGCGAGACGCTCGCCGTCTTCTACGACGTCACCGACGAGCTCACCTTGCACGCCGAACACGGCGTGGGCGCCAAGCTGCAGGTGACACCGCTCGTGCCCGGGCTGCCGTCGGTGCCCTACCTGCCGTACCCGGGCCCCGAGCAGCAGGGCTCGACGCTGCTGCATCACGCGCACCTGGGCGCGCGGTACCGCGACAAGCTCACCCTGGGGCTCCACTACCTGACCAGCTGGACCGACGACGCCACGCTCCCCACCGAGATCGACGGGCGCGTCACCATCGTCGGCGCAGAGCTCAAGCTGCAGAACAGCATCTACGGCAATGGCTTCCTGGGCTTTGCGCGCCTCTCGGCGAGCGATCCCTTGCGCCTCGCCGGGGCCATCGAGGTGCTGCACTCGGTC